>JAEXPG010000530.1 GCA_023447015.1 Verrucomicrobiota bacterium | reverse complement strand
TCGGTCTGATCACCGGGTTCTTCTCCCGTGTCTCCGCCCTGGGCATCGGGATCACGATGACCGTTGCCATCTTCATGGGGCACGCCGCGAACGGCTTCTTCATGAACTGGTACGGCAACCAGAAGGGTGAAGGCTTCGAGTACCACCTGCTCGCGAGCGGCCGCGCCCTCGTCGTCCTCGGCGCCGGCGGCGGCAAGGCGTCCGTCGACGGACGCCTCGCCAAGGAAACGAAGCAGAACTGACCCGGTCCACCTCCCCTGTCTGATCGCCTCGCGGTGCAGCACTCCACGCCCGTCCAATCGCTGCACCGCGTTGTGTTCCTTCGCTCCGGAACTCTTGCACAGCGCCGCGAAGCAGCTAGCCCACTCACGTGATGCCTTATCGCGCGATCCTCTGGGACAACGACGGCGTGCTCGTCGACTCCGAACGCTGGTACTTCCAATCCACCCGCGAAGTGCTCGCGACCGTCAGAATCGATCTCACCGAGGCGCTGTACTTCGAGCACTTCCTCGCCAGCTCGGGCGGCATCGCCCCACTTGCGACCGCCCGCGGCCTGGGCGCCGACCAGATCGAAGAGCTCCGTCGTCGCCGCAACGCCCTCTACCAATCCCACCTCGAGCACCAGCCGGTGGCCATTCCCGGCGTCCGCGAAGTGCTCGCCACGCTCCGGCCCCGCTTCGCGATGGGCATCGTCACCAGTTCCCGCCGCGACCACTTCAACACCATCCACCGGCGCACCGGCCTGCTCGAGTTCTTCGACTTCGTGCTCACCTCCGACGACTACGCCGAAAGCAAACCCGCGCCAGACCCCTATCTCGCTGGAATCGCCCGCACCGGCTACGCCCCAGCTGAATGCCTCGCGGTCGAAGATGCCCCCCGCGGCCTCGCCGCCGCCCGCGCCGCCGGCATCGACTGCTGGGTGATTCCGACCGACCTCAGCCGCCCGGCCGATTTCTCCGCCGCAACGCGCATCCTGAACAACGTGCAGGAGATTCCGGCTCTGCTCGGCCACCCCGGCACCTAGCCCCGAAAGGCGCGTTCCTTGAAATGCGCCTCGACGTCGATCCCGGCGCCCACCTCCGACCTTGTCTCCGGTGCCCCCTGCCTCCTTGTTACTGCCTCTATGAAAAGCATGACCGGCTTCGGCCGGGCCGCCGCCCCGTTCGCCGGCCACGAACTCTCAGTCCAGATCTCCTCCGTCAACCGCCGCGGCCTCGAAATCGCCGCCAGCCTCCCCGACGAGTGGCGCGAACTGGAGACCGCCGTCGCCGACCGCATCCGCACCTCGGCGACCCGCGGCCGCATCACCGTCTCGGTCGCCGTCCGCGCCCCGGAGGGTCGCGCCGAGGGCCTGCCCGACGAGGTCACCCTCGGCCGCGCGCTCGACCACCTCGCCGCGCTCGCCGCCAAACGCGGCATCCCCTTCGCCCCCGACGCCGCCCTGCTCTGGGAAATCGCCGCCAGCCTGCGCAACAACCACGACCTGCCCGCCGCGGCCGACGCCCAGCCCGCGCTCCTCGCCCTGATCGACCAGGCCCTCGCCGGCTTCACCGCCATGCGCGCCCGCGAGGGGGCCACGCTCCAGGCCGACATGCTCGCCCGCGTCGCCCTCATCCGCGAACACTTCACCGCCATCGCCGCCCGCGCCCCGCAGGTCGCCGCCGGCTACCGCGAGAACCTCTTCCGCCGTCTTCGCGACGCCGGCCTCGAACTCGACCTGCGCGACGAACGCGTGCTCAAGGAGATCGCCCTCTTCGCCGACCGTTGCGACATCGCCGAGGAGATCACCCGCGCGCGCAGCCACCTCGATCAGCTCGACGCGCTGCTGCGCTCCGACGGAGAGATCGGCCGCAAGACCGAGTTTCTCCTCCAGGAACTCGGCCGCGAGGTGAACACCACTGGCAGCAAGGCCAACGACCTCGCCATCGCCAAGCTTGTCATCGAGGCCAAGAACGAGCTGGAGCGCATCCGCGAGCAGATCGCCAACGTCGAGTAGGCTTGTTTCCCGCCCGGCCTCTCCGCGCCGAGGAAGATTACACCTCCGGCGCGCGGTCCGGCATACCCTACAGCGTAGCGGAACGGATCCCGTTCCGCCACTTCGGGGCTACACGCCCGGCGACACCAACCCCACGCTCGACGCAGAACCGCGCGCGGACCGCTTCAGGCAGCTACCGCGCGCCGGCGCTGGTGCTCGAAGCCGAAGAGCTCCTTGATCACGCCCCAGGCGCGGCGCAGGCCCACGTCGGTGATCGCATCGATCCCGCAGGCGCGGGCAAAGGCATCTTCGTGCCCCTTGTAGCGCGGCGGCAGCAGGATGATCGTCCGCTCCTCGTCGCCCGCTGTAGCCTCGATCGTCGGGAAGAACAGCCCGCGGCCGACCGCGAGCGGCTGGTCGGGAAGCTCGACCTGTTTCTCGGGCAGCACCAGCCACGGGCGATAGCGGAAGCGAAGTCGGCCTTCTGGCGTACGCGCGATCCGTCCATAGGTGCGAAGCGGCGTCCCTTCGATGCCCTTGCCGGCGAAGACCTTGTTCTCCTGCGGGTCCGGTTCGAAGCGGTGCCGCCGCAGCGTGAAGAAATCCCAGCAGAACACCGTGCCGTAGGTCGTCAGGCGAAACGCCCAGCCGGCGAGGAAATACGAGATGATGATGACCACCACCGAGCAGGCCACGCCCACCCAGGGATTGATGTGCGGCGTCACGACCAGCAGGCCGAGGACGCTCACGCGAAGAGACTTGAGCACGGCGTCCACCGCACCCCACGGGCTGAGGAGAATGAGCACGTTGATCGCATGGGCCGTGAACCAGACGAGCAGGAACACCGCGACCGCAAACGGGGCGAGCAGGATGTTGAGTACCGTGCCGCCATCGATCGCCCCGAGCTGAATCATCGCGAGGCCGGTCGAACCGACCACTGCGCCATGCCCGCCGCTGCCGAGCACGCTGGTGAGCGTGTCGAGGGTGAACGGAATCACGGCACCGGCCGCGACCAAGCCGCTGAGCTTGTTCTCCAGTGTCTCGGCCACATCCAGCGGCTTCTTCCATCCCGGCGGCAGCGCCGCGCCCGCCCCGTCCTTGAGCGCCACGGCGCCGACAATCACCAGGCCCGTCAGCCAATACTGCACATGCGCGTACCACGGCAACGCGGCCTTCTCCTCCGGCGTGTCCGCCTGCATCCACTTGTACGCACCGAGCGCGCTCACCCCGAGCATCGGCGAAATCGCGATTCCCGTGATCTGCGAGAGCGTCGACGCCAACTGGGTGGCGATGACCGGCCGGTCCGCGCTCTTGGCGGGCACGGGAGCCGGCGCGGCCGCCTTCGTTCCGGCGAACAACGGCAGGGCGAACAGGGCGCACAACAACGCGATACAGGTCCAGCGGGTCGTGGGTTTCATCGCCCGCGACCTTAGGTCGTGTCCGGCAAATTGCGAGGCTCCTCGCGACACCAAAACGCCGGCCCACTCCGCTGAAGCGTGGAGCCCGCCAGCCTCCGTCCACCGCCGGAACGACGCCCGCCCGCGCCCTCCGCCGCACGCACGCCGGAGGGAACCCCTGCCCTCCCTCCGGCACGACATCCGCGCCAAACGAGGTTTGACGCTGCCTCCGCCTTCCCGCGTCTTGGCAACGCCGCCGCATCCTCCACATGCCCACGCCGAACGACCTCGCTCCGCCGTCTCCGCCCCGCCGCGCCCGCGGCTGGCTGCGCCTCGGCGTCGTCCTGTTCGTGCTCGCGCTCGTGGCCTGGCGCTGGGATGCGCGCACCGGTTTCACCGAACTGCTCCGGTTCGGCGACGATTTCGCCGAGCACCGGCTGCCCTCCGTCGCCGCGCTTCCGGTCGCCTCCGTCCCGGGCCTTGGCTACGATGGACAGTTCTACGCCCAGCTCGCAGTCGATCCGCACATTCTCAAACCCGAGGTCCAGCAGTCCCTCGACATTCCCGCGTACCGTGCCCAGCGCCTCCTCCTGCCGCTGGTTGCGCACCTCGCGGTGAAACCGTGGTGGATCCTCCAGACCTTCGCGCTGCTCAACCTCGCCGCCTGGCTCCTCTTCGCCCATTTCTGGTGGAAGGAGACCGCGGAACTCGCGCCGGCGCGCGCGCCTTGGCTCTGGGTGGCGGGCGTGCTCTCGCTCGGAGCGCTGGACAGCCTGCGCTTCGCCTTGGTGGACCTTCCCGCCGCATTGCTCCTGCTTCTCGCCGTCCGCAGCGCCCGGAAGAACGCCGACGGTCGCGCCAGCGTCTTCCTCGCCGCCGCCGGGCTGACCCGGGAAACAGCGCTCCTGTCGGCACCCACCATCGCCCACTCGTCGTTCTGGAAACGTTGGGGCCTGCGCACGCTATGCGCCCTGCCGGCTCTGGCCTGGTTTGTCTGGCTCCGCCTCAACATCCCGGCCGGCACCGGCGGTTTCGCCGGCAACTTCGGCTGGCCCGGTTGTGCCTTCACCGAGCACCTTGTGCGGTGCGGCTGGGAGATCGCCCACGGCAACCTCGACTCGCGCTTCACCTGGGGCCTCGTCGGCGCAATCGGTTTCGCCTTCCAATCGCTCCACGTGCTGCGGCTCGCCCGCCGCGCCTGGGCCGATCCCTGGCTCCGCGCCGGACTCGCCTTCGCCGTCCTCTTCTGGGTGTTGGGCGGCTTTGTCTGGAACGGCTACTGGGCGGTCGCCCGCACCTGCCTGCCGCTCACCCTCGCCTTCAATCTCACCCTGCCCGCCTGCGGCCGCGGCTTCTGGTGGCGCTTCGCCCTCGGCAACGCCTGCCTGCTCCACGCCCTCTACCGTTTGCTGCCGGATTTCTGAGCCGGACACCCCGGTTTGGATTTGTAACAACCCCCTGAATCCTCCCGTCGCCTTCGGCGACCGCGCGCACGCGTACGCACGCGAGGAACGGGCTCGCCCGAAAACGCGGGCTTGAAAAATTCCGGCGCGAGCCTAGCGAACAACCCCTTCATGTCTAAAACTCTCGTCATCGCCGAGAAACCCAGCGTCGCCGCCGACATTGCCCGCGCCTTGGGCAAGGTCCCGAAGAAGGGCGAGGTTTTCGAGAACGAGGAGTACGTGATCAGCTCCGCCGTCGGCCATCTCGTCGAACTCGAGATGCCGGAGGACATCGACGAGAAGAAATACCGGTTCTGGCGGCTCGAGACCCTGCCGATCATCCCGGGGAAGTTCGGGGTGAAACCGATCGAGAAGACCAAGGAGCGTTTCCAGCTCCTGAAGAAGCTCATCGCCCGCGAAGACGTCACGACCGTCCTCAACGCCTGCGCCGCCGGCCGCGAGGGCGAACTCATCTTCGGCTACATCCTCCAGGCCGCGAAGTGCAAGAAGCCGGTGAAGCGCCTCTGGATGTCGTCGATGACCAACGAGGGCATCCGCACCGCCTTCACCAAATTGCGCACCGCCACCGAGATGCAGCCGCTGCAGGACGCCGCGCGCTGCCGCTCCGAGGCGGACTGGCTCATCGGCCTCAACGGCACCCGCGCCGTCACCAAGCGCCTTTTCGGCTCCCGCAAGGGCTCCATGGCCACCGTCGGCCGCGTGCAGACGCCGACCCTCGCGATCGTGATGCAACGCGAGCGCGAGATCCGCGCCTTCAAGTCGCGCACCTTCCACCGCGTGGTCGCCTCCTTCAAGGTCACCGAGGGCGACTACGAAGGCGTCTACGAGAAGCCCGATTTCAAGAAGGGCACCGACGAGCACGACCGCGCCGAGCGCCTCTGGCAGCGTGCCGCCGCCGAGGCCGTCGCCACCGCCACCCAGCCGGGCGCCCAGGCCGTCGTGTCCGACGAGAGCAAGCGCACCTCGCAGATCTCGCCGCGCCTCTACGATCTCACCTCGCTCCAGCGCGACGCCAACAACCGCTTCTCGTTCTCCGCGCGCCGCACGCTCCAGATCGCGCAGAGCCTTTACGAGAAGCACAAGATGATCACCTACCCGCGTACCGACTCGCGCGCCCTGCCCGAGGACTACGTGCCCACGGTGAACGCCACCCTCGCCCGCCTCCACGGCGACCTCGCGACGCACGCGCAGACCGTCCTCCAGCACGGTTGGGTGCGCCCGAACAAGCGCATCTTCAACAACGCCGAGGTCACCGACCACTTTGCAATCATCCCGACCGCCGAGGAGCACGGCCACCTCGATGGCGACGAAGCGAAGATCTTCGACCTAATCGCGCGCCGTTTCGTCGGCATCTTCTTCCCGCCGGCGCAGATCGACGTGACCACACGCACCAGCCGCGTCGGCCCGCACACCTTCAGGAGCGAGGGCAAGGTCCTCGTCGAGGCCGGCTACCTCGCCGTCGCCGGCAAGACCGGTTTCGAGGACGGCGCGAAGAGCCTTCCCGCCCTCACCAAGCCCGATGGCCAGCCCCCGCACGCCGCCGTGCTCAAGGTCGACGTGACCGACGAGGCCACCAAACCGCCCGCGCGCTACAACGAAGCCACGCTGCTCTCCGCGATGGAGAACGCCGGCAAGTTCGTCGAGGACGAGGATCTCGCCGACGCCATGAGCGAGCGCGGCCTCGGTACGCCCGCCACCCGCGCGGCCACGATCGAGCACCTCATCGGCGAGAACTACATCTCCCGCGAAGGCCGCGAGCTCATCCCGACCACCAAGGCCGAGACCGTCCTGGATTTCCTCGGCACGACGAAATGCGAGGAACTCACCTCCCCCGCCCTCACCGGCGAATGGGAGTTCCGCCTCCGCAAGGTCGAGCAGGCCAAGCTCTCCCGCGAGACGTTCATGGAGAGCATCACCGATCTCACCAAGAAGATCGTCTCCAACATCAAGGACCACGAGGAGACCGGAGTCCCGACCGACGTCGTTTCGCCCACCGACAACCAGCCCCTGCTCGAGTTCGGCCGCTGGTGGGAGTCGCAGGACGAGAATCTCCGCGTCTACAAGGTGATGAACAACCGCCGCTTCTCCCTCGAGGAGGCGAAGGCGCTCATCGCCAACAAGGAGATCGGTCCGTTCGACGACTTCGTCTCGGAGAAGACCGGCAAGCGTTTCACCGCGAAGATCGTCCTCACCAAGGACGAGGCGACCGGCAAGTGGAAGGCCTCGCTCGACCTCGGCAACAAGGTCGAGATCGCCGACCTCGTGCCCGTCTGGAAATCCGAGGCCACCGGCAACGAGCTCTGCGAGACCGCCACGCACTTCATCTGCCGCAAGAAGACCGAGACCGGCGGCTACGAGGAGGTCTTCCGCGTCGGCCGCCTGCTCTGCCGCAAGGAGCTCCCGCGCGAGCAGATCGTGAAGATCGCCGAGGCCGGCAAGACCGACCTCTTCGAGGACTTCATCTCCCGCTTCAACCGCCCGTTCTCCGCCTTCCTCACGCTCGACCCGAAGGAGGAGAATCCCGGGCGCCGCATCCGCTTCGAGTTCCCGCCGCGCAAGCCACGCGCCGAGGGCGAGGGCGGCAAGAAGGGGCGCGCGCCGAAAGCGCCCGTCGACCTCACCGGCGCGGTGTCGCTCGGCAAGAGCGAGGTCCACGGCGGCGCCGAGATCCTGCAGACGGCCGACACCTACTACGTCACCAAGCCCGGCGCCGAGGCGCCCCGCGTCGTCTTCAAGATGGCCCGCACGATCTGCAAGAAGGAGATCCCGATCGACGAACTGCGCCGCCTGCTCACCGACGGCCGCAGCGAGCAGATCGACGGCTTCGTCTCGAAGCGCGGCTCGGAGTTCTCCGCCTTCCTCGTCCTCTCGAAAAAGAAGGACCGCAGCGAATTCGAGTTCCCCGAGAGGTAAGCTGGTTCAGCGCCCGCAGATCGAGAAGACGGTCCGGCTACCGCCCGTCCGCTTGGCCCGCACACCGGCGTCATCTTGGTTCGGGCGGGACCGGGACGATCGGATGTTGATCAGGCACGGAGCCATCACCACCTCGGCACACCGAGCTTGCCCGCGGCCGCCACGGAGAATCTCCGGCTAGCCGCCGGAGGCCCGCACTTCGAGCACCACCGCCTCGAGCAGATTCTTCCGCAGATACCCCGCCTCCGCGAAGCCGTACCCGCCGGTCCCCCAGCGGATGCCCCAGGAGTTCTTGAAGATGAAGCGCAGCCCGTCCGCCTGCCCGTTCTTGGTCTCGTAGCCGACAAGGGTCACCGCATGGGAGTAGCCTTCCATCGGCGCCTGCTGGCTCAGCAACGGTGCGCGGATCGACCGCCAATGCGGCCAGCGCAGGGCCACGACCACCGGCACGCCCTCGTTGAGCGCATGCATGATGTTCGCGATCTTCACGTCGTTGTTCACCCCCGGCACCACGAACGTTGAGACCTGCCGGCGGTCGCGTGCACTGGCGATGATGTCGTCGCCGGGATCCGGGATCTTCTCCATGGCCAGCCCCATCTTGTTCGGCATCTCCTGCTGCAGCGGAATGCCGTAGGCCCGCAACGCCGCCAACACCTCGCCGAGGGAAAAACCCGCGTCGCGCAGATCGGCGTCCTCGCCCTCGCCGCCGCCGTTCCCGACCGAGACCAGACGCTTCTCCCCAGCCGGGATGCCGAGCGTCCGCCGAGTGGCCCAGATCAGATACTCCTCCGAGAGCTTCTCGGGGTGGCCGACGGCGGCCGCATTCTGGAACTCCAGCGCACTCACCACGGCGAACACCGCACAGCTGGGCCTCAACCCCTGATTCTTCATGCCCAGCTCGAGCTCACGGATCCGCGGTCGCAGATCCGTCGGCTGCATCGCCGCCGCGGTGCCGAAACGCGAGAGCGCCCGCCCCACTGGCGTGTCGTCGTATTTCGCCACCGGCCGCTTGGCCGGCGAGCGGACCGACGGCTTCGCCGGCGGATTGGCCGCCTCCCATTCCTTGTGTTTGCGGTCCGCCTCGAGCAGGAGCGCCTGGAACTCCGCCTCGTCGGGATTGTATCCGAATTTTTTCTGCAGCTCGGGGTCCAGCGCCACCATCGGCAGCTGCGCGATGCCTTCGCTGTGGCTGATCGTCACCGTCGAGGCGGAGGTCGAGAGCACCTTCACCTTGCGGTAGCCGACCCCGCCGACCTCCAGCAGATCGAAGGTCGCGCCGACCTGCGCCCACGCCGGAACGGCCAGCCAGGCGGCGAGAAAAATGACGGCACCCGGAGCCTTTCGGAAAAATTCCCAAAAAAGCCGCTTGCCATGCCGTGATGCCGCCTGAATATCCGCGCTTCTCATTTTAAGCCCTCATCGTCTAGCGGCTAGGACGGGGCCCTCTCAAGGCCCAAACCGGGGTTCGATTCCCCGTGAGGGCGCCATCTCCAAAAAGATGGCGCATGGTTCCCCGAGGAACCCGAGATTCCCGAAAAGGGAAAACGCAGAAGGCCAGCGGTAACACCGGGGGCCTTCTGCGTTTATTACCCGGCCTGGCCCCAAAACGAATCCGTCTCGAGCCGACCTCGGGTTTGCCTGAACAAGTCAGCCCTTGGCCACCGTGCCGGCCCCGGGTTTCCCGAGCACGCTAGCGGAGGCCACCGGCGGAAGCTTCCCCTCCTCCGCCGCACGCACGAAACCCTCCGTCACCGATTTCAGCTGCTCCCAGCGGGCGCGGATGCGGGAGGTCTCGTCCGGAGTGATCTTCCCGTCGGCGACGGCCGTGGAGATCACCCCGAGCAGATCGGCGAACTCCTGCACGATGTTGTTTGTCGCCGGAATCAATTCATACGGGTGCGCCTTCGGCTCCGGGTTCCTGATGAAGAAACCGCCCGAACGCTCGCACACCCACTGGGCCATCGTGGCATCGCCGGTCAGCTTGATGATCGAGTCGATCCGGTCCAACGGGTTCGCCGCCCCGCTCCCTTCCGCCGGTGGCTCCGCCCACTTGTACACCAGCGAGAGCGACAGCCCGAGTTCACCGGCCACCTGCTTCGCGCTGACGCGTTTGAGCAGCTGCTTGAAGACTTCGTGCGAGTGCATCGGACGGCAGATTATAATGCCCATCACCTTTGGCAAGAACCGCGGCCGGCCCACGCCTCCCCCCAAGCTCCACCCGACGGGGACCACGCACCAGCGCCCCGCGCAGCACGGAAACGCCCGGCACCGATTCACGGCCGGCAATCGACGATGAAGAACCGCTGGTTCGTGCCCTGCGCGCCGATCGGGACCTGCACCGGTGTGCCGCAACGCGGGCAGCGTCCCACATACGCCGTCCCCTCACGGTTCTTGTAGAGCCGCCCGTACACGCGACAGGTCGCGAAATTCACCCCCAAGAAGGGGCGAGGCTGGACATCCGACCGATCCGGCAAGGAGTTCATGATACGCGACGAGGACTCTTTCATCGGCGTTTCCATCGAAAAACTGAGCGGCACCACCGCCCCAATCCTCCCCTTTCCGCGCAATCAAGCCCGTCACCACTCGCCCACCACATTCGGCGCCTCCGCCGGCTGGCAGATCCTGCCCGCCACCTAGGCACTTTCCGCCGGAACCGACGGGAAAGATCGAGTCCGCGCCATCCCCTCATTTTCGCCGGAAGTTGATATCCAACACCTTGGGAACTTGGCATCGGCCTTGCAACCACGACGGACTATGCCAAGCCCCGCCCTCAACACCGAGCAGACCACCGCCGAGGCCGATCGCCTCTGGCGCGAGATCGCCGGCCAGTTGCGCGAGGCATGCATCCTCCGCCGCCAGGGCCGCCACCAGTCCGCCGCCACCATCCTGGAGCGCGGACTGCCGCCGCTGATCCGTTTCTGGGCAGCCGCGACCAGCCTGCCCTCCGCTGAGGCCAAGGCCCGCCTGAACCAGCTCTTCAATGACGAGCAGGCCCGCGTCGAGAGCCACTGGATCATCGCCCGCTTCCTCGCCGAAAACCCCGCCGCCGACTCCGCCGTCCGCCAACTCGTCGCCTTCCCCTCCGCACCGGCGACCGCCCCCGACGGGCAACCCTCCTTTTTCGCCCCCGTCTCCTCCTCACCAGCCATGGTCTTCCCCGCCATCGCCCCGCGCCGCATCCCCATCGCCGACGTCGTCGACACGATCGACGCCGCCCGCGACATCGACCGCGCCGCCGCCCAATCCGTCCGTCCCCTCTCTCCCTAAAGTCAGCCCGTCTCAACCACACCAAGTCCCATGAAGTCGTCATCCAACTCCGCAGTCCTCGAAGAAACCTCGGTCCAGACCACCACCGATACCCTCCTCGTCGGCCTCGACCTCGGCACCAACACCTCCGCCCTGCTCGCCAGCTCGCCCAAGTCCGCGGACGTCTCCATCCGCGAACTCATCCCGAGCATCGTCGGCTACGCCAAGGACGGGATTCTCGACGGCGTCCTGCCGGGCAACGCCACCATCCTCTTCGGCCATGAGGCGCTGAAGCGGAAGCTCTACCTCAATCTCGTCCGCCCGCTCAAGGGCGGCACCATCGCCGATCTCGACAGCGCCCGCCATTTCGCCCGCCACCTGCGAACCCGCCTGAGCATCTCGCCGAACACCGAGATCCGCGCCGTCATCGGCGTGCCCGCCAAGGCCGACCCGGCCGCGCGCGAAACCCTCCGTCAGGCCGTCACCGGCGTGTTCGACAAGGTCCTCTTCATCCCCGAGCCGTTCCTCGCCGCCCTCGGCCTGCGCGACGAGTCCCGCCTCGGCGACGCCAGCTACGCCGACCCGGTCCGCAACTCCCTCTTTATCGACATCGGCGGCGGCTCCACCGCCCTGTGCCTCATGCGCGGATACTATCCCCAGGCCGAGGACCAGATCAGCACCACCTTCGCCGGCGACGCCATCGCCCAGATGGTCCACAACTCCATCCTCCAGACCTACCCCGACTGCCAGATCTCCCTCCATAAGGTCTGCGAGATCAAGGAGCGGCACTCCTTCGTCATGAGCCCCGAGACCCAGGTCGTGATCGACCTCGTCGTCGCCGGCCGCACCCGCCAATTCGACGTCACCGAGCAGCTCGCCGCCGGCTGCGAGGCGCTGCTCAAGCACATCCTCGACCTCTCCCGCACCCTCATCGCCCGCGCCGACCCGGACGCCGTGCCCGAACTCCTGCAGAACATCGTGCTCACTGGCGGCGGCAGCCTCGTCCGCGGCCTCGGCGTCGCCCTCCAGACCCAGCTCATCGAGGACGGCTACGAGAACCCCAAGGTCTCGGTGATCGGCCCCAACTACAAGGAGCAGGTTGCCCGCGGCGCCCTCAAGGCCGCCCGCCAGGCCAAGGACCGCCAGTGGCAGACCATCCTGCGCTGAGCCGGACGGCCCCATCAGCTCAAGCGCGGAAGCACCCGTCTCCCGCGCCCGCACGAGGCGGCGACGGCAAACGCCACCCGCCGCCTCGTTCCCCCTCTCCCCGCGCAGAAGGCGCCCCCCCTCGGTGCCCCGCCCGCGCAAACCCACCTTCCGAATCTATCAGCCGGTTTGGTTGATACACAGGGGACTGAACCCCCGGTTCTCCCAAGAACCGGGGGTTTCTTCTCCCCGGATACTTTCTCAATTCGCCCAAGCAGGAAGTCCGCATCCCAGCCCTCCCTCCACTTCCCCCTTTGTGCCGGCGGTTGCCGAAACCTACAGATACTGACCTGAATGGCGCTAAGTTAAGCAAGAGTTTGGCCGGCCTTTCACTCGCGGCGCCAAGCCTACGGCCAACGGCAGTTGGCCTTAACTTAGCGCCATTCGATACTGACCTCCAGACGAACACGACCCCGCAATGCTCCCTGGGAAGAAATTCGCACCACCCGAACCAGTATAGATAACACCGTTCGCTGCTGCCAAATACCGCATTCCTGCAGCAGTCCCAACGAAAGAGACTCCCGATACATTCAAAGCACCCAGCTGCGTCGCATCGGCAAACCTAAGCGCGAACGCAGGGGTCCCGATCAACGTAACCACCACAGAAGCAACCCGGCGAATTCTTCCCCCATCAGATGCTGACCAGTGACAGGATGCTCCACCTGAGATCGTGCTAGATCCTCCGATATCGACAGTCGCCCCAGTCCCTGAGGCAACATGCGCACCACTGCAGGTTCCGAACTCAATTTGTTCGTAGCGAATCTTCGCCCCAGTCGCCGCACATATCCCGGAAGCGCCAGAACCCACGGCTGACAACCGGAATCCTTTCAACACCCAGACCGCGTCATTCACGGCCAAGACACAATGCGCACCAGCCGCGCTGGTCCCGATAGTCACGTTTGCCGGTGTCGCCAGATTTCCAACCAGGGACACGGCCCCATTTCCAGCCGCACGCCGTAGAACCACTGGAGTATCATACGTACCATCAGCGACCTGAATCTTCAGGTTGTACCCACCCAGGTCCAAATCATTCACCACCACATCGACAGCTTTCTGTATAGTCCGGAAGGCACCGGCTGCGTCATTGATCAGTCCAGCATTACTATCATCTCCATCCATCCGAACATAATAGATTCTATCACCAACAAGGAGATCCCGAACCTGCAATCGAGCATCTCCGGCAATTGTCGAGAGCCCAAGACAAAGGAAAAGACAAACACCAGAGAGTATTCTTTGAGTTTTCATCATTTCTGATCCCAGCACCCTATCACCACGATACCGTTCAGGCCTCAAATATACGCTTTGCTGCTTACAGCTACCGATCACCGGTAATTAGCCCCGAATTTACCCAAAAGCCGGCTCCAAGAGTCTAATACCGTTGCCTCACCTGAACATATGATTCCCGTCGTGATCTTTGGCCTCGAATCCAACGACGAACACCCGGGGTGCGCCGCAAAGCCCCGGAGTGAAATCCGCATCGTCGCATTCGTCGACACCAACCCAGCTAAGCAGGGCACCGTATTTTGCGGCGCAACCGGTGGCCTGAAGCGCCCTGACTCTGGAGTTCGCCCATGAGTACAATCGCTCTGGTGATCCCGGCCTCGGTCGACCCAAGTGCGCTTGAGTCGTGGTTTGATGCCGCTCCGCATCCCGGTCCCGCGGTGACCGAAGTGCTCACGGCCGATCGCAGCAGTGGCAACAGTACATCCGCCTCACTCCGAGTTCGCATCTATCCGGTGACAAACGGGCCGCGGATCGGGAAACCCCTTCTGTCCAGTGTCGCCGAATCCGGTGTCGCCGATTGGCTCTGCTTCGCAGACGCCCTCCCCCTTCCCGATCGGGCTTCGCTCGTCCGCCGGGTCGGAGAGCTGGAATCTTCCGGTGCGGACATCGGATCAATGGGAAGGTCTGCCCCGCTCTTCTCGGCCGCCGGAGTCACCAGTTGGGCCGACCTGGCCGGACATCTGGCCGCCGCCACCGTCGCCCCCGGAGCCGGGTTGCTGATCCGGCGTGGCCTGCTCAAACAGCTCTTGGCTGCCCGCACTGCAGATTCACCCGAAGCCCGGCTGCGAGTCGGCGCCGCCCTCGGCTGCGCACTCCAGGGCCCGGAATACGTCCAGATCGGGCCGTCCGACACGTGCAGCGCGCGCTGCCAATTCTGCCGCTTCCACTCACCACTGTTCGCCCGCCCCGCGCCCCACCGTGGACGAGCGGCGCCACCGCACCCCGCGCAACTCGATTTCGCGATCTGGTCCGACTGCATCGAGGATCTGATCTGCCTCGGGACCTCCCGGATCGACTACGTCGGGATCGGCGAACCACTCCTCCATCCCCGCATCGACGACGCGCTCCGCCTCGGCCGCGGCCGGATCGGCCAAACGATGATCACCAACGGCCTCCACCTGGCTAGCCATGTCGCGCCGCTGGCGGAGTCACTGGACCAGATCACGATCTCGATGAACGCAGCGAGGGCGGAGACCCATGCACGCCTGATGGGCTGCCATTCGGAGGCTTTCGCGCGCGTCACCCGAGGCGTCGAGGATCTGCGGCGCGCGTCGGCCCGGACAGGCATCACGCTCAGTTTCGTCGTCAACCGTCTCAACTACGAGGAACTGCCAGCCTTCGCCGACCTCAGCCGCCGCCTCGGCACCCGGGCGATGTTGACCCCGTTGGGGGTGTACCCGGAGACCGAGGCGGAGCTCGGGCTGACCGCCGACGACCGGACCAAGCTGTTCCGGCTTCTCGACCTGCTCGAGCGCCAGCACGACCAGCCGATCACGAACCTCGCCACCTATCGCAGTTTCTTCGACCGGGACACCTCCCCGTTGGTCACCAACATCCCCTGTTACGTCGGCCAAGTCTTCGCGCAGATTCGCGGCGACGGGAGCGTCGCCTTCTGTTGTGCGGGCGACACGATTGTCGGAAACGTGAACGCCAGGCGCTTCCCGGACATCTGGTTCTCCTCGGCCTACAACCGGGCCCGCCACCGCGCGCTCACCTACACCACCCGCACCGGGCGGGCTGTGCCGGGATGCAATTGCTTCATTTGCGGATTCGCGTACGAGAGCCTCCGTGTCTTCAATACCCTCCACGGCACCCGGCACACCCTCGAAAGCCTCAAGCGCGCCACCGCCCCCATGCACACCGTCGGAGTCGAAAGGGAAGTCGCGGGAGCCTGAGTTTCCGCCTCCCGCACCACCATGACCGATATCACGATCTTCGGCACCGGCTCCAGCGGCGAACGCGCGTGGCGCGCCGCGACGGCCCGGAGTGATGTGCGCGTCGTCGCCTTCGCCGACAACGACCCCCGCAAGCACGGCACCACGCTGCACGGTCTCCCTGTGCTCGCCGCTGCGGCGCTGCCGGAGCTGGCCTGCGACCAGATCGTCCTGGCCAGCATGTACGCCCCCGATATTCAGCGGCAGTTGCGCACGCTGGGCGTCGCAGAAGAGCGGATCGTCGTCCCCGACCTCAACCGTCTATCGGAGGCCTTCGCCGCGCTGGCGCAGCAGAAGCGCCTGCAGGAACCCGTCGCGCTCGACGACGGCTCCTCGGTGCTGCGCGGCGAACTCCCGGCGGTGCTGATCCTCACCTTCGAGGCCGTCGACAGCTCCCACGGCACCGGCATCCTGCTCCAGCGCTACTTCCGCGATTTCCCACCCGAGCGGCTGTGCAATGTCTGCCTGGCCCGCCATGGCGACGCCTGGCTGCCCAACACCATCCTGCTCCGCCCGGGCGCGTCGGTGCAGGAGGATGCGGCCGCGCTCCACCGCGAACTCGCCTCCCGGGATTTTCGGCCCTCGCTCATCTACGCCACCGCCTTCAACGAGAACGATCTCGCGCTGCTCGCGGCGGCATTGGCGGCGCTGCCGCCGCGCATCCCGGTCATCCAGCATTTCATGGACTACACGCCGCACGATCACACGGCGTTCGATCGGGCATTCAACCAGCTCGCCCCACATGTCGACGAGGTCTGGGCGCTGGCGGAGGGCATGGCGCACGAACTCGCCCGCCGTTATCACCGCCCGGTCGCCCACGTCGGCGCGCTCCATCAGGTTCCTCCGCCCAAAGCGAAGGAGGCCTACCCCGAGTCCGGCCCGGCTTTCCGCGCGGTGATGCTCGGCAACGTCTGGCGCCCGCAGACCATGGCCTTCGTGCGCAAAGTCTGGGCCCACTGCCGCCTCGCACTCCCCGATCTCCCGGCCATCGCCTGGCATGTGCACCCGCTGAGGGCGCAGGCGCTGCTCGAGACCGGACAGGAGCTGGGCGACGAGATCGTGTGGCGCGGTTTCTACGAGGGCGAAGCCCTCCAGGAGCGCCTCCGCGGCACCGATCTCGCGATCGTCCCATTCAATTCCGAGGCCACCGCCACCGAGGGCTATGCCCGTTTCTCGCTGCCCTCCCGGCTCACCGAGCTCTGCGGCGCCGGTCTGCCCGTCGCCCTCCTCGCCAGTCCCGACACCGAGCCGGCGCGCCTGCTCGCGCAACATGACTGCGGCGCCACCCTCACCGGCCCCGACGCGGTCCACGTGGCGGAGGAACTAGTCGACCTCATCCGCGACCGGGCACGGCGCGAGCATCTGGGCCGCCGCGCGCGGCGCGTCGCCGAGACCGTCTTCGCCCTCGGACCGTTCGAGCTCTGGCTGCGCGGGGTGTTCGTGCGCCTTGCCCGCCGGTTCGCCTGGCCGTCCGGCTGGACCGGGCCCCGGGAGGAGAACCTCACCCGCCTCGCGGGCTCCGGCCGCGCCGCTTCCGCCCGGCTCGACGAGGTCCTCAGCGACCGCGTCCACTACGCCTGCGGCCGCAACGTCCTGCCCGGCTGGCTCAACCTCGACGGATTCGACGAGTCCTACCCCAGCGGCGACGTGCCGCCCGAGCTGGCGGCACGCATCTTCCGCCTCGATCTCACCGGCCCCCACCCTTTCCCCGACGACTCCTTCCGCCTGGGTTATTGCGAGGACTTCATCGAGCACATCGACCAGCCGGCACTGGTCGCCTTTCTCTGCGAATGCCACCGGACCTTCCGCCATGGCGGAGTGCTCCGGCTCTCCTCGCCCAGTCTCGACGGCATCCTGCGCGACCACCTTCACGGCTCCGGATATCCGGCGGCCGCGGCCCTGGAGGCCGACGCCTACCGCCGCTGGTGGCACAAACACTTCCTCTGTTTCGAGGAGATCGCCGTCATCGCCCGCCACATCGGCTGGCGCGAAGTCCGCGCCTGTCGCTACGGTGAATCCGACATCCCCGACCTCCGGCAGGAAACCCGCCCCAGCCAGGCCTCGCTCAACCTTGTCGTCGAACTCGTGAAGTAACCGGCGCAATGCTCACCATCGTCATCGCCGCCCGCAACGCCGCCGCCACCATCGGGCGGGCCGTCGCGTCCGCCGCGGCCGAGGCCGACTGTCCGATCATCCTCGTCGACGATCAGTGCACCGACGATACCGCCGAGAGAGCGCGCGCCATCGCCGGCAGCCGGCTGCAGATCGTCCGCACCCTCTCGCCCGGCGGGGTCGCCGCCGCACGCCAGCGCGGCCTCGGCGCCGTCCAGACCGAGTACGCCGCGTGGCTCGATGCCGACGACGAGTGGCTCCCCGGTCGGGCCGCCCGCCTCGCTGCCGCCCTCGACGAAGGCCACGATGTCGCCACCGAGGAGATCGAACTCGTCGATGGACCAAGCAACCGGCCGTTGCGCCGCCTCACGATCCCCGCCTTCTTGCGCCGCGAGATCGTGCCGGCACGGCTTTTCGAGCGCAACTACCTCCCCGGCGATACGCAGGTGGCCTTCCGCACCGCCGTCTTCCGCCAGGCCGGCGGTTACGATCCCGAGGTCCACGGCGTCGAAAGTTTCGACCTGCTCCTGCGGGCTGTCGCCCGGGGTGCGCGTTTCCACTACGGGACCACCGTGGGCTACCGGATGTTCGCCTACCCGGGCAGCGTCTCGCGCAATCTCGCCCGCCAGCGCGCCGCCCTGG
>JAEXPG010000529.1 GCA_023447015.1 Verrucomicrobiota bacterium | reverse complement strand
TTCTTCTCGAGTTCCTGCTGAAGCACTTCGATCTGCTTCTGCATCTTCGCCGCCTGTTTCAACATTTTGCCGAGTCCAGCCATGGTACGAAATGGGTTTGGGTTTTGAGGCGCGAGGCTCCGGCCCGCCCCGCGGCGAGGCAACGGAAAACTCCGCGCGGCGCGGAGCTGTTCAGCCCATCGAAAACAACCTGACCGGCGCCAGTTCCTGTAGGCCGGGGCGCCGACCCGGCACGCCCGACAGATCAGGGGCTCGCCTATCTCCAGCCGACGAACCGCCGACACAGAACCGATCTCTTCTAGACCCGCGAGGCCTCGCCTCCGGCCCAATGTACGGCGCGGCGCCATGCCGGAGCGATGTTCGGCGTGCAGAACGAACCATCAGCCGCAACCACGCCTCCAGCGACCGAGCGGCAGATGTAGTCCGGCTCCGTTTCGTGGTCACATCCCGAGAATGTCGAAACGTCCCCACCAGTGCGCCCCCTACGCGCGATCACGCCATGGCCTTGCCAGAACAAAAGGCGTGCTCACTCCCATCCGATCGGTAAACAGCTGCAGGCGAAATCCGATGACGAAGCCATGAAGACGATCCGAATGGCATGCTTCCCAGCACTCCTCGCCGCGTGTTTCTGTTTGGGTGTCACAGGTGGATCAGGCGAAGAACCGGAGGCAGGCGCCGCGGTTTTCTGCTCGATGACCGATCACGATGTCGAGGCTGTGGTGCTCAGGGTGGACGGTGAGATCGGCAAGGTGATCGACTTCCTTGGACTTAGGAATGTCAGGTTCGTGTACGTTCCGAACGCCGCGAAAGGCCGGCCGGTTCGGAGGTATCGCTGTGGTAATCGATCACTCTTCCTTGAGACTGCGAATGATGAGGTCGTCCTGAGGGCATACTTCTCGCTCCCCACAGCAACCCCAGAAAAGGTCCCCGACAACGATATGGCACCAGACACGGATGGCGGGCCCCGATGACAATCCGCGACCGGGAGGTTCTGCGGGATCCATTGATGGGAACCGGCGGATCGGAGTGAAGGTGACCGGACCAACGGTGCCAGTTCGGGCCAGACACGCGATGCCAACAAAGCCCCGCAGCCCTACTCCCCGGAGTCTTCGGCTCGGCGCATCACCTCAAGCACCTCGATATATCCAGTCAGCTCCGCTATCTCCTTCCGGCTCAGTGCCCGAACGCGGAACCAACCATCGTTCGCCCCACGGTACCAGGGAATCAGCCGCACTGGAGTTCCGCTCCGCCGAATACTCTCCGCCAAATCCTTGATCGTTCTCAGGCCCTCCCGAACAGGAGGAATGTGCCCGTTGCTCACAGGGTAGGAATACCAGGCATAGCCGTGCTTCCCACTCTTGAAGTCTTCGAAATACCAACAACTCACCCAGTGCTCCGCCTCCAACTGCTGTTGCGCAATACTCGTGTACCCATCATCTCGCTCGGGTTCTTCAGCACCGAGCCCTGCGGCCATAGGCTCAGCAAATCCATGGCCGACTGCATCCGTCTCAGAAGGCCCGCCCCCCGAGACACCCCGATTGGGCAGGGCATCTCGCCGAGCTATCCGTTCAACCACCGGTCCCCAGCGGGCCCGTGGTGCGACGCTTGCCGAGAGGTGATGCGAAGCTCGCGGCCGCCCGACCGCCGCGCAGGAACCCATTTCGGGGACACGGCGCCGGCTCCGCCCCGCCCTACCATTTCACCATCCACGGGCCCCAAGTGATCCCCGCGGGCTCCGGCGATGCCGCGACCAGCGGCAGGTCGTGGCGGATCTGCCGCCCACCCTCCCAGCGCGCCCGCGCCGAGGTGAAACCAAGGCTCCCGTACAGCGCGTTCGACGCCGCGTTGCGCTCGTTGGTGTCGAGCGACATCGCCCGGCAGCCCGCCACCCGCGCCGCGTTGATCGCATGCTCGACGAGCTGCCGCCCCACGCCCCGCCCGCGCGCGGCCTCGACGACGAAGAGATCCTCCAGCACCGCCTCGCCGCCCTCCACCCACAGCGAGACATGCCGCCGCTGCAACGCATAGCCGAGCAACGCCGCACCGGTCGCCGCGAGACCGACGGTCACCGCCGGGTCCCGGAGGAGTCGTTCGAGGCGCCGCTCGATCTCGCCACGGGTCGGCCGCTCCTTCCCGAGCGAATCCCGGAACGCGGCCACGAGCTGCGCGACCGCGCACACGTCCCGGAGCCCGGCGCTGCGAAGGATGACTGGTTGGTCCATGCCCTTCTCAACGGCAGTCGCCCCACCCGCTTCAAGCCACGTCGCCACATTCCCGCACCGCCTCCGGCCGCCCGTCGCACGCGGCCCGCCCCGGCACATCGCGGCGGCTCACCGCCCGCCGAGCAACGCCGCATAGCCGGCGCGGTAGTCGGGATAGCGCGGCGACCAGCCGAGCCCCCGCCGGATCTTCTCCGCGACGATGAACCGGTCCGGCGCTCGCCGCCGCCCGCCGAAGGGGTTCGGTCCCGCCGCCCCGCCGGCATCGCCAAACTTCGGACACGGCAGTCCCAGCTGCTCCGCCAACCAGTCCGCGACCTCGCCGCGCGGCGCCGGGGCGTTGTCGCTCACGTTGAAGATCTCGTCGCGCACCGTCCCGGCCGCGCCGAAGCACGCCCCGGCCGCGCCGCAGGCGTCGTCGCGATGCACGAGGTTCATCCGGTTCTCCGGCGTGCCGGACAGGACCTCCGCCCCGCCGCGCAACTGGTCGAGCATTCCCTGCCGGTCCGGCCCGTAGATGCCGGCCAGGCGCAGCACGAACCACCGCCAGCCGGCCGCCGCCGCACCGCGGGCGAGCTCGAGCTCCGCCTCGCGCAGAAGCTGTCCGGTCTCGCCCGCACCGTCGGTGGGGGATTCCTCCGTCACCCGCGCGCCGTCGCCCTGCGGATAGACGCCGGTGCTGCTCGTATAGACGATCGTGCCACCGCGCGGTTGTCCGCCGAGCCAGCGGCCGATCGAGCGCATGCCCTCCACATAGCTGCGCCGATAGCCGGCCACCCCGCCGCCGCCGGCGCTCACGCAATCGAGCACGAAGTCGAACGGGCCGGCCAGCGGCGCATGCCATGACTCTCCCGCCAGATCGGCCTCCACCACGGTGGCACAACCGGCGGCGCGCAACTCCGCCGCCTTCGCCGGGTTCCGGGTGAGCGCGGCCACCCGCAGCCCGCGCGCGAGCCCCTCGCGTACGAACGCCCCGCCGACATAGCCGGCCCCGAGCACCAGCAACGACCGGCCGGCCAACGAGGAGAAGTCGCTCATAGGGCGACAGAATCACCGTTGCCGCCCCGGCCAAGCCTTTTACCCTCTCCTCCGTGTCACGTGGTGATTCACGCTCAATCGCCCGACTCGGCGGCAGGCGTTCTGCCCCAGTCAACAGCTCAATCGCGCCCGCTCGCACTGAAGCCTGCGCAACCTCCGTTCCGTTCACCTGCTTCTCCTTGGTTCCAGTTAGTATGCATTAGTGGTTCACGTCTCCCTCCCCTTTCGCCGCCATGAACACCGCGCCTTCCGTCCTCACCATCCTCATGAACGGTTTCGAGGAAATCGAAGCCATCACCCCGGTCGACCTGCTGCGTCGCGCCGGCGTGCGCGTCGTCCTCGCCTCCCTCGGCCCCGAGCCGACCGTGATCGGCCGCTGCAACATCGCCGTGCTCGCCGAGACGACGCTCGCGATCGCCGCCCAGCAGACCTACGACCTCATCTTCCTCCCCGGCGGCCCGGGCGTGAAACACCTCCGCGCCGACCCCCGCCTCGTCCCGCTAGTCCAGGCCCAGGTCGCCGCCGGCCGGACCGTCGCCGCCATCTGCGCCGCGCCGCTCGTGCTGCACGACGCCGGCCTGCTGGCCGGCCGCCGCTACACCGCCTTTCCCGGCACCGCCAACGAACTCCCGCACATCCTCCACGACCAGCGCGTCGTCGAGGACGGCCCGATCCTCACCTCCCGCGGCGCCGGCACCGCCCTCGATCTCGGGCTGGCGATGATCGCCCGGCTGCTCTCGCCCGCCAAGGCCGCGGAGATCCGCCAGTCCATCTGCGCCTGAGGCAGGCCGCCGCCCGTTCGTAAGCAGTCGGTAAACCTCCTCCGGCCCCGCGGGCCCCCCGTGCCCACGGGGCAACTTCACACTCGCCGCCCGCGTCCCGGCCGCATGCAATCCGTCGCGTCCCGACCACGGCAGAACACATGGCCAGCATCCGCATCCTGATCGGTTCCCACCTCTGCAACGCCACCCGCGCCCTGCGCGAGGCCCGGGCCTTGGCCGAAACCGGGCACGACGTCACCATCCAGGGCGTCTGGCACGACAAGAAGCTCGTCGCCCGCGACGAGACCATGCTGCCGAAGGTGCCGTTCCACTTCGTCCCCGTCGTGGATCTCACCCGCCACGGCATCCTGCCACGCCTGCGCCGCCGCCTCGGCGTCGAGCGGTGGCGGCGCTTCCGCCGCTTCTCCCCGGCCGGCCTCGGCTACGGCGTGCGCGAACACCTCAAGCTCGCCCGCGCCGCCGAACCGGACCTGACCATCGTCCATTCCACCGGCACGCTGTGGGTCGCGGCCAAGCTGAACGAGCTGGGCCGGCGGGTCGGCGTCGACTTCGAGAACTGGTACTCCGAGATCATCCGCCCCGAGGAGGCCCTGCTGCATCCGGTCACGGAGATCCGGGAGCTCGAGCGCAAGCTGCTGCGGGTGGCCCACTACCGGCTCACGCCAACCCGGGCCATGGCCCGGGCCCTCGGCGAGTTCGCCCACGTCGAGGCGCCGCACTGCGTCTACAACGTCTTCCCGCTCGCCGACCTCAACGCCCCCGCGCCGCCCGCCACCGACCGGCGCAAGCCGCGCGTGCCGTCGATCCACTGGTTCTCCGGCCGCATCGAGCCGGGCCGCGGCCTGCGCGCGCTCTTCGGCGCGTTGCCACACATCCAATACCCGGTCGAGGTCCACCTGCGCGGCGACCTCAACCGCCAGGACAAGGCCTGGTTCGCCAAGAACGTCCCGGCCGAGTGGCGCCAGCGCATCGTCATGCACCCGACCGTGCACAACAGCGAGCTGCTCCCGCGCATCGCCAGCCACGACATCGGCCTCGCGCTCGAGTCCGGCGCCACCCGCGGCCGCGACCTCACCGTCGCCAAGAAGACCTTCCACTACATGCTCGCCGGCCTCGCCGTCATCGCCTCCGACACCACCGGACACGAGGAGATCGCCGAGTCCACCCAGGGCGCGATCAAGCTCGTCCAGCCCGACAATCCCGCCGCGCTCGCCGCCGCCATCGACGCCTGGCTCGCCTTCCCCGAGCATCTCCGGCTCGCCAAGCTGGCCGCCGTCCGCGCCACGAAGGAGATCTACTGCTGGGAACGCGTCCGCGAACAGCTCCTCGACGAGGCCGCCCTGGCCCTGGCCGACTGATTCCACGCGCCCCGGTTGCGCGACAAAAACACCGGCACAACCTAGGGCGTGGTTCCCGTTTCCCGCATGCCCTCGTCGCCCCGGCAACCCGCTCCGCCCGCGGCTCCGCTCGGATGAGAATCGTCCACGTCGCACCCCGGCTCACCGGCCCGGCGGCGGAGTTTCCGCCGGCCATCCAGGCGCTCGCCCTGGCGCAGGCGAAGGCCAGCAGCGGGCGCGTCCAGGTCGTCGCCGCCGCCCGCGAGCCGCGCCAGACCCGGATCGACGACCTCGAGCTCCGCGCCCTGCCCGCCGGCCGCCCCCGCTGGTTCGGCCGCTCCCGCGCCCTCCGCCACCACCTCGCCAACTGCCCGCTCGAGCTCATCCACGCCCACGGCCCCGGGCAACGCGGGCTCCACTACGCGCACCTCGCCGCCCAGCGCCACGGCGCGCCGTTGGTCATCTCGCCGTCGCTGGCGTTCGGCCTCGGCCCCCGCAGCCAGCTCCGCCTGCGCTGCACCCTCGAGCGCCTGCTCATCCATCCCC
>JAEXPG010000409.1 GCA_023447015.1 Verrucomicrobiota bacterium | reverse complement strand
GATCGAATGGGTTCGGTCAAGAGGCAAGGCCGGGCATATCGGCCGAGCCTCTCGCTTGGCCACGGGGCGGCACTGACCCCGTGGCCCCGGGAGAACAGGCCGGGCGCGGCCGCTTCCAACTGTGTCCGCGTCGAAGGGGCGACGCGGGCCATCCCGGCTCGTTTCCGGTGCGGGCGTCAGTCGTGGCGCTGGCCGAGGGCGATGAACCGGGAGAAGTGGAACGAGAAGTGCCAGCCGTCGCGATGGCCGTGGTAGGCGAAACCGACGGCCTGCACGTCGGTGAACGTGTGCGCGGCGAAGGTGAGCGTGGCGGCGGGCGGGATGGCGTAGTTGTCGGCGGTGGGCGTGAAGACGGCCCAGCGGTGGCCGGCGGCGCTGGAGCCGTTGAAGTCGGCCAGCTGGAAGTAGCCGTCGCCAAGGTTGCGCGACGTGTAGGCGTGCTCGGAGATATAGAACGTCCCTCCATCGCGGACCACGAAGCGAAGCTCGTTGTGGTCGTTGTCGGCCAGGAGGGTCATGTCCACGCGGAGCAGCGCGGAGGTCGCGTCGTTGCCGAAGGAGTAGGTCCCGGAGCCCCCCATGGCGTTGAATTGGTCGGCGCGCCAGAGCAGCAGCGCGTCGAAATCGGACGGGCCCGGGCTGACGTCGCCGGACCAGTTGCACCACTGGTAGTTGCGAAGGCCGGTGAAGGAACTGACGTCGTGGAGCGTCGAAGTCGTGCCGTCGGCGTAGGTGCCGGCCGAGATGGACCAGCCGCCGTACATGTTCAGGGGGCTGGTGGCGGGGATGACCTTGGGCGTGCCGGGGACCTCGAGACTCTCGCGGTTGAAGAGTGC
This sequence comes from Verrucomicrobiota bacterium, assembly GCA_023447015.1. Classification (GTDB taxonomy): domain Bacteria; phylum Verrucomicrobiota; class Verrucomicrobiia; order Opitutales; family Opitutaceae; genus CAJCBL01. The sequence continues at coordinate 3,457 of JAEXPG010000409.1, read as the reverse complement.
GGAGCCGTCGGCGATGGAGAAGGGCAGGTAGATCCGGGTCGTCTGGTTGGCGCCATCCCGCACGGTGGTCAGGGGACGCGCAGGGTCGTAGCGGGCGATCCAGCCGTTGTTGGGGATGGTGGCGGGGATGTCCTGTCCGCGGAAGGTGACGAGGGCGTTGGTGCCGACGCCCGCGGGGTCGATGGTGAAGGTGTAGGCCTTGAAGTCGGGATCCTTGTCGACGTCGAGTGCGCGGACGACGAAGTGGTAGACCCCTTCGGCGGTGGGGGTGCCGACGAGGCGGGCGGTGCCCGGGGCGGGCTGGGTGAACGAGATGCCGGGAGGAAGGGAACCGCCGATGAGCGCCAATTGCACGCTGCCTTCGCCGCCGGAGGCGAGGATGTCACGGGTGAAGGGGGCGTGGTTCTCGGCCTTGAAGTTCATTTCGGGCAACACGGGGCGGGTTCCGATCGGTTCGGAAGGAGCGCGCACGCCGGCATGGAGCGCTCCGTAGGTGAGGAAGGCATCCCATTTCGGAGCCTCGGCGGGTGTCTGGTCCACGTATTCCTTGGCTCCCCAGTAGCCGTAGAAGCTCATGCCGCCGGTGTCGGAGTAGAGGCTGACGGTGCGTCCGCCGATCGCGTTCCAGATCGCGTAGTGCTCGAGGTAGAGATCCTTGATCTGTGGGCTGCGCTGGAAGGCGTAGTTGAAGTACATGAAGTCGACATGGACGGGGTTGGCCCAGTCGCCGTACCCCATGGGGAGCATGTGCTGGCCGCCCTCGTAGGCGACGAGGGGCACGCCCTCCGCGCGGGCGACGGCGGCATTGGCGGCCCACGAGGCGGCGGTCGCGTGGAGGTTGCGACCGACGATCTCCTTGGTCTTCTCGAAGAGCGACTCGGGCCAGACGCCGGGATTGGCGCCGAAGGCGTGTGCCGAGAAGATGTCCCACTGGGTGTCGTATCCGAAATAATTGGTGACGGCGAGGACCTCGGGGAGATGCGGATCGATCTCCTGGACGGCGTCGAGCGCGCCCTGGCCGTAGCTGGAGCTGGCGACGAAACTGGCGACGACATTGATCAGGCGGGCGTCGGGCTGCCCGAGCGCACGCCATTCGTCCTCGAAGGTCTTGAGCGCGAGGCCCTGGAGGTGGCCGGATCCCCAGGCGTCCTGCGCGCCGGTGACCGAGGCGAACGGCACGCCGAAGTGGAGGGCGGCGGTGAGGCGGGCGTAGTTCATCTGCGGGATGAAACCCGCGTAGCCGTTCCAGATCTCGTTGGAGTATTCGAACCAGACGCGGAGATTGGGGTTGAGGCGCGTGGCGCAGAGGCGGGCGAGCTGGCGGATCAGGTCGGGTGAAGCGATGTGCGGCACCTGGATCCAGAGGTCCTTGCCGGTGAGGTTGCACAAGTCGATCATCCATTCGTAGGGCAGGCCGAGATCCTGACGATAGGACGCCACCGGGTAGCGGTTGTAGCTGCGGTCGATGGTGGTCAGGGCGGCGAAACTGTATGTGGGGTCGGCACGGTCGTTCCACTCGACGACATCGCGGCTCCAGTTCGCCTGGTTGATCTTCAGCCAGGTCATGAACCGGAGGACGCCGGCGTTCGGCGCCTCGGCGATGTGCCGAAGGAACTGCGGATGCCACATCGGTTCCGGTTGGCCGGGGAGCGGCTCGAGGCTGCCGGCGATGTGGCCGCGGGCGAGATCGGAGCTCGGCGTGAGGTCGATCCCCGCGCCATCGTAGGCCGGGGCCCAGAGGCGCATGTTGCGCACGGGGTTGGCGGGGTCGGAGGAGTGGACGAAGACGAGCGGCGCCGACTTGGTCGGGTCCTTGATGACGCGGATGAAGCGGCCGTGCGCCTGGTCATTGAGCAGGACGACCTCGTCCCTGCCGTCGTTGCGCGAGGATTGGAGTTCGACATTGCCGGACCCATCCCAAGTGAGGACGAAGACGCCGTGCAGGTAGGTCTCCTCGCCGGTCTGGTAGCCGCAGTGCATCCGCATCCGGCAGTCGGCCGGGAACGTCGCGGGCCAACCGGCCGCGTCGACTTGGATCTCGTTGGCGAGCGCTTGAGCTTCGGCGGCGCTGGCGTCGCTGCGGTAGACCCAAGCCTCGACCGAACGGAGCATGTTGGCGAAGATCCACTGGCGGGATCCTTCGGAGCTGAGATTCACCTGGAAGGGCGGCAGGCTGGTCTCGGAGAGCGGGCTTTCCCATGTGCTGGAGCCGGCCGAGAGAACGTGAACTGAGGCGGGGCTGGAGGCGGCGGCGACCCCGGAGCGGGTGACGGTGCAGGCGAGCGTCAGCAGTCCGGGAGGGCCCGCGGTGAACGTGATCGAGTTGGTCGCGGGGCCCGCGGTGATGGTTCCGCCGGTGATGGTCCAGGCGTAGGTTGCGCCCGCCTGGTGCTCGACGCTGGCGATCAGGCCGCTCTGCGCGGTGGTGGCGAAACCCGGCGCAACAACGATCGGCTGGGCTGGGGCGTTGGTGATGGCGACCTGTGCGGAATAGGTCGCGACAACGTTCCCGGTCGCGTTGTTGGTGAGCGTGCAGGTGATGGTTACGGTGCCCGGGGTGCTCGCGGCGAAGTGCATGAATGCGGCGCCGTCGGGCTCGGTCAGGTGGCCGCCGGTGATCGTCCATCGGTAGGAAACGCCGACCTGCGGGGTGACTGAGGCGAGGGTGTTGGTGTAAACCGGAGTGGCCGGGGCGACGGCGATGCCGGCGGTGGGGTCTGCGACGACGCGCCAGAACTGGCGGGCCGGGTCGACCGTGCCGGCAGTGCGGACGATGGCGGTCAGTTCCCCGCCTGTGCCGACGATGCTGCCGGGGAGCGCCGTCCAAACGCGGAGGTCCGGTGAGGACTCGAGGTGGTAACTAAGGCCGGACTGACCGGGCCAGTTCAGCACGAGATTGCCGGAATCGTCGGTGACCAGCGTCGCGTTGAAGGAGGAGGTCTGGGCGCTGGCCGGAGCGGCGATCCGGCAGAGCAGGATGGCAATGGTCAGGCTGAAGTAGGGGAGTATCCGAGAGGCGATCATAGGGAATGAGATCGAGGTGGAGACGAGGGCTTGTCGGTTGAGGTCGACGGGGGCGCGGATCGCGAGGGCCAATCGAGGACTCGTGGTCTCCGGTGTTGTTTTTACCGTGTATTGTAAAGGTGGTGGCCGACGGCCGATACTGCCGGACCGTGTCAGTCCATCGCTCCACGCCCGATCGCGTGACGCGCGGAGGACGAACCCGCGATGTCCGGTTCTTCATCAGGCCGCACCTGCTGCTCCGGCACACCTTCGCCTTCGGGGCGGGGGATCAGCCGGGGCTTCATCCCGAACCGTGGCTGGCTCGGCGGGGCGCGGGCGCGCCGCTGCAAATTCCTCCGCGGCGCGCGCCCGGGGCGCGGCGCGAACCAGCGGAAGGTGGCCGGCGGGGGCCGAAAATGACTCAGCGCCGGAGGGCCGGCGCTGAGATTTGTGG
>JAEXPG010000443.1 GCA_023447015.1 Verrucomicrobiota bacterium | reverse complement strand
CGCCGCGCTCCACCGCCCCGAGAGCGACGTGGGCCGCTTCGTCGCCGCCCAGATGTTCGGCGGCATCCTCGGCAACCTGCTCTCGGCCTGGATCGGCGACCGAAGCGGCAGCCGGGCCGTCGCCATCCTCGGGGGCTGGCTCTCCCTCGCCTTGTGCATCGCCGCGCCGCTCCCGCTCGGCGAATTCGGGTTTCTCGCGCTCTTCGCGCTCTTCGGGATGGTCACCTTCCTCAACCTCAACGGGGCCTCCACCCTCCTGCTCGAGGTGTTTCCCGCCGAGAAGCGCCCGACCTCGTTCGCCCTCTCCTCGCTCCTGATGGCGCCCGCGATGCTCGTCGCCGCGCTCGCCAGCGGCTGGCTGCGCGACGCCACCGGTTCGATCTGGGTCGGCGCCGCCCTCGCCGCGGTCCTCACCGCCCTCGGGTTGCGCTTCTATTACCGCGTGCCGCGCACCGGGCCCTCCGCTCCGCCCTCCGCAACGGACGACTCCGCTCCGCCGCGCTAGCCGTCCCGTCCTGTCCGGGCGCTCCCGGACCCCTCCCTCGTCAACCGCAGCCGTCCCGGAAACGTCACCGAACGGGCAGCACGTGGAGGTAGAAAAAGAAGAAGTGGCAGGCGCTGCCGCCGAGCACGAAGAGATGCCAGATCGCGTGGCCGAACGGCAGCCGCTTCCAGACGTAGAACGCCACGCCGGCCGTGTACGTCACCCCGCCGGCGACCAGCCAGCCCAGTGCCGCCCCGGGCAGCCGTTGCCACAGCACGTGCAGCACAAACACCACGATCCAGCCCATCGCCACGTACGCCCCGAGCAGCAGGCGCCGGAACCGGTCGATGAAGAGGAACTTCATCGTGATCCCGGCGACCATGATGGCCCACACGATCCCGGCCATCGTCCAGCCCACGGGCCCGCGCAGGGTCACCAGCAGGATCGGCGTGTAGGTGCCGGCGATCAGCGCGAAGATCGCCGCGTGGTCGCAACGCTTCAGCCAGGCCTTCGCCCGGGCGCCGGGCACGGCGTGGTACAGCGTCGACGCGAGATACAGCGCCACCAGCGACGCCCCGTAGAACGAGAAGCTCACGACCCGCCACGGATCGCCGACCTGCACCGCCCCGGTGACGAGCACCACCAACGCAACCACGGCCAGCACCAGACCCAGCCCGTGGGTGAGACTGTTGGCGATCTCCTCGCCGAGGGAATAGCTCTTCGTGGCCGTCATCGGCCGAGGAGACTCGCAAACCGGTGCCACGAGAACAAACCCGGAAAACACCGGCTCGCCCCCGGAGCGACCAGCCGCCCGCCCACCGCATCCGCCCGCTCGTCACGGAGGCTTTGCAGCCCACGCCAGGGCGGGCGCACGCTGGAGTCATGGACTCGACCGCAACCGCTCCCCGCCGCGGCGCCCGCCTGCTCGCGGCCTGCGCCCTGGCCAGCTTCGCCTTGGCGCTGCTCCATGTCGCCTGCCTCTTCCTCGGCGAGGCGGGCGCGCGTTTCTTCACCGCTCCGCCGTTCGTGCTGCGGCTGATCCGCGACGGCAGCTGGATGATGTTCCCGGTCCTTCTGGTGGTCGTCGGCGTGCTCGGGACATTCGGCCTCTACGCGTGGTCGGCGGCCGGCCGGATGCGGCGGCTGCCCTGGCTGCGCGGTGGGCTCGCGGCCGTCGGCGCGATCTACACGCTGCGGGGACTGGCGCTGATCCCGCAGGCGATCCTGATGGCGCAGCATCCCGGCATCCTGCCTTGGCAAACGCTGCTCTTCTCGTCCGTGTCGCTGACGCTCGGATGCGCCCATCTCGTCGGGGCGCGACAGCGTTGGCGCGCGCTCGCCCCCACGCCCCTGGCCGAGCGCTGAACGGTCCCGCACCGCCACGCCTCAACACGAAGAAGCCCGCCGGAGAACCGGCGGGCTTCGGAAAATCGCCACGGAGGACTGGGGTGGGGCGCGCCTCGCGACGCGCGGCTCGCGCCGTTCCGCCTCAGGACTTCCAGAGCTGGAGAACCTTGAGGTAGTTGGCGCGCTCGTAGGCCGAGGGATCGGGGCAGTTCTGCAGGCTCAGGGCGCCGCGCATCTGGCCGACCGACTCGTACTCCTTCTCGGCCATCCATTTCTCGAGGCCGTCACGCAGGGTGCGGAGATGGCCCGGGTTGTTCTTCAGGAGCGCGGAGACAACCTGCACGACACTGGCGCCGGTGAGGATCGCCTTGGCCACGTCGCCAGGGGCATGCACGCCGCCCGAGCAGGCCATCGGAAGCTTCACCTGTCCGAAGAGGATCGCCAGCCAGCGCAGGCGCAGGCGGAGCTCCTCCTGGTTCGACAGATCGAGCTTCGGCACGACCTCGAGCGCGTCGAGGTCGACGTCGGGCTGGTAGAACCGGTTGAAGAGCACAAGGCCGTCCGCCCCGGCGCCCTCGATCTCCTTGGCCATGTGGGCGAGCGAGGAGAAGAACGGCGAGAGCTTCACCGCGACCGGGATCTTCACCCCGGCCTTCACCGTGCGCACGATCTCGACGACATCGCTCTCCACCTCTTCGCCGGAGACGGCGGCGTCGGTGGCGAGGTAGTAGAGGTTGAGCTCGAGGGCGTCGGCGCCGGCCTGCTGGATGAGGTTGGCGTATTCGACCCAGCCGCCGATCTGCGTGCCGTTGAGCGAGGCGACGACCGGGAGCTTGCAGGTCTCCTTCACCTTGCGGATGTGCTCGAGGTATTCCTGCGGACCGAGGGCATAGTCGTCGCTCTCGGGGAAGAAGTTCGCGGCTTCGGCGAACACGTCCTCGTGCCGGCGGAGGTGGGCGTATTCGGCCTTCATCTCACGGTCGATCTGCTCCTCGAAGAGGGAGCGCAGCACGATCGCGGAGGCGCCGGCGTCCTGGAGGGCCTTCACGGTGTCGAGGTTGTCGACGAGCGGCGAGGCGCCGGCCATGAGCGGGCTGGCGAGCTTGAGACCGAGGTAGTTGGTGGAGAGATCGAGAGCCATGTTCGGGTGACGGGTTGAAATTCGCGAACGGGTGCCGCCGCAAAACGCCCCTGGGGCGAGACCGGCAGCGGAAGATCAAGGAAGGGAAAGGGAGTGGAGAGAACACCGCCGGCAACTGCCGGGGCGGAATAAAGGGCGGCTCCGCGAACGGAGCCGCCCTCGAAAACTAGCGTTGGACGCAACAGCGCATCGGGATCCTCAGGACGCGGCCGGGGCGGCGGGCGGGGCCTTCGGGGCGACGGCGGCCTTCGCGGCGTCGGCCATCTGCTGGTAGACCGTCCAGCGCGCGTTCACGTTGCGCTGCGCGATCTCGGCGAGGGCCTTGGCGCGCTCCGGGGCGGCCTTGTGCAGGAACTGGTAGCGGATCTCGTTCTTGGTGTACTGCGAGAGCGGGATCTTCGGCGCGGCCGAATCCAGCACGAACTCCGCCTCGCCGCGGGCGGGGCGGCGGGGATCGTAGCGGAACAGCGGCCAGTGGCCCGACTCGACGGCGAGCTTCTGCTGCTCGAAGCCGAGCGAGATCGCATAGCCGTGGGCGATGCAGTGCGAGTAGGCGATGATCAGCGACGGGCCGGGATAGCTCTCGGCTTCGCGGAAGGCCTGGATCGTCTGCGTGTCCTTGGCGCCGAGGGCGATGCGGGCGACGTAGACGTTGCCGTACTGCACGGCCATGAGCGCGAGGTCCTTCTTGCCGGTGTCCTTGCCGTTGGCCGAGAACTTCGCGACCGCGCCCATCGGCGTGGCCTTCGATTTCTGGCCGCCGGTGTTGGAGTACACCTCGGTGTCCATGACCAGGATGTTGACCTTCTTGCCGGTGGAGAGGACGTGGTCGACGCCGCCGTAGCCGATGTCGTAGGCCCAGCCGTCGCCGCCGAGCACCCACACGCTCTTCTTCACGAGGTAGTCGGCGATCTGGACGAGGGTCTTGGCCTGGAGCGAGTTGATCGCGGCGGCCTTGGCCTTGATGGCGGTGACGACGCGGCGCGCCTCGGCGATGCCGGCCTCGGTGGACTGGTCGGCCTTGGCGAGCGCCTCGACGAGGCCGTCGCCGAGCTGCGGGGCGAGCTCCTTGAGGAGGAGCTGGGCCTTGATCTCGAGCTGGTCGGCCGCGAGGCGGAGGCCGAGACCGTACTCGGCGTTGTCCTCAAACAGCGAATTCGACCAGGCCGGGCCGCGGCCGGCGGCGTCGGTGCAGTACGGGGTGGTCGGCAGGTTGCCGCCGTAGATCGAGGAACAGCCGGTGGCGTTGGCCACGAGGAGGCGGTCACCGTAGTACTGGGTGCGCAGCTTGACGTCCGGGGTCTCGCCGCAGCCCGTGCAGGCGCCGGAGAACTCGAAGAGCGGCTCCATGAATTGCGAGCCCTTCAGGTCGGTCTTGAGCGTGGTGCGGTCCGGCTTCGGGAGGTTCAGGAAGAAGTCCCAGTTGACGGCCTCCTGCTTCACCAGCGGAGCCTGCGGCGCCATCATCAGCGCCTTCTTCTGCAGGTTGGACTTGTCCTTGGCCGGGCAAACCTTGGCGCAAAGGGTGCAACCGGTGCAGTCCTCGGGCGCGACCTGGATGGTGAAGGAGCAGTCCGGATTCTCGTTGGAACGGAACTTCGTGCTCTTGAAGGTCGCCGGAGCGCCCTCGAGGGCCTTGTTCGGATAGAAGTTCGTGCGGATGGCGGCGTGCGGGCAGACCAGCGCGCACTTGTTGCACTGGATGCAGAGCGCGGCGTCCCACACCGGGATCTCCTGGGCGATGTTGCGACGCTCCCAGCGGGTGGTGGAGCGCGGATACGTGCCGTCGATCGGGAAGGCGGAGACCGGGAGCAGGTCGCCTTCGCCGGCCATCATGCGGGCGGTGACGCGCTGCACGAAGTCCGGAGCCTCGACCGGGACGACCGGCGGGCGGCGGCG
>JAEXPG010000440.1 GCA_023447015.1 Verrucomicrobiota bacterium | reverse complement strand
CTGCGGCTTGTGGCCCCCCTGCCGGGGCCCCCCCGCGCGCGCCCGGGGGGGCGCGCGGCGGCGGTCGAGGAGTCCGTTCCCGAACAGACGGAAACAACACTCCAGCTGGAGACCGACGAGCGGCGTCGCGTCCGTCGGCCCGCGGAGGAGGAGGGTGGGTCGATCGTGCGGTTCGAGCAGTCGGCGACCGCCGATGCCCAGAACTCCGGATACGGCGGGAGCGCGGAGGAGGTCGTTCCGGCCTTGGAGGCGAGCGTGCTGCCGAGCGATCCGCGCATGGCGTATGTCGCCAAGCTCTATGGCCGCTCCGGGCGGATCGGAAGCAGCGGCTACCCGAGCGTCGTCGGGACGCGGCTGAACGCCGTCGCCTGAATGGGTCCGGGGCTGCGGGCCGGGAAAACGGGCCGCATGACATCCGGTTGACAATGTTTTACGCAGCCATGACGCATTGCGTCCGCCGTTCGTGTAAACTCCGCCCCATGCGCATCGCCTTCCTTCCCCTGTTTGCCTCGACGCTGCTGTGCGGCGTCCTCACGGCGCAGCCCGCGGTGTTGTCGCTCGAGGCGGCCTGCGACCGGACGACCTATCAGGCGGACGTGGTCAACTCCGTCTATGTCGAGGCCAAGGTCGTCGTCCCGGGCGTGCCCGGCGAGACGACGGCGGCGACGCGCAACCTCGCCTTTGTGCTCGATCGGTCCGGCTCGATGGCGGGGGAGCCGATCCAGGCGTTGCGACAGGCGGTGTCCGCCGGGCTCGCCTCGCTGGACGAGCGCGACGTCGTCTCGATCGTGCTGTTCGGGTCGGAGGTGGAGACGCTTGTCCCGGCGCAGCGGCGCGACCAAATCACGGATCTCGACGCCACGCTGGCGCGGATCGAGCCGGCCGGCGGCGCGGCGCTCTATGATGCGCTCAATCAGGGCGCGGCGCAGTTGCGGCGCTATGCGGCGAGCGCGGCGGTGAACCATCTCGTCCTGATCACCGACGGGCCGGCGACGAAGGGGCCGCGCGAGCGCGACGACTTCCTCCGGCTCGCCGAGCTCTTCGCCCGCGAGGGCATCACCCTTTCGACCATCGGCCTGGGCGACGAGTTCGAGGAGGATCTGCTCGCCGCGTTGGCGCGGACGGGCAACGGCCGCTTCCGGTACGCCGCGCAGCCCGCGAAACTCGCCGAGGTGCTCCAGTCCGAGCTGGCGCCCTTGCGCACGCCGGTGGCTCAGGACGTGGTGCTGCGCGTCGAGTTCGGCGACGACACCCGGGAGGTGGAGGCGGCGGGATGGGAGCGGGCCGTGGTCGAGGAACGCACCGCAACCTTCCGTTTTCCGCAGTTGTTCGCCGGACAGGATCTCAGCGTGCTGGCGGGGGCCACGCTCGCCCCGCAGCGCAGCGATGCCAACATCGCGACCGTGCGCCTCACGTGGAAGGATGTCGCCACCGGCGCCGCGCATGAGGCGACCCGCAAGCTTTCCGCCTATTTCGAGAGCAACAGCTGGGTCGTGCGGAAGTCGATCAACCGCGGTGTGCTGCGCGCGGCCGTCGGCGCCGTGATCAGCGAGGGCATGCAGCGTTCGATCGAACAGCTCGACAAGGGCGACTTCCGGCGGGCGCTGCGCGAGCTGCGGCGGGCGCGCGACGAGGCGCGGACGATGAACGACGACCTCACGGACGACGTGATCGCCGCGCGGATCCAGGTACTGGAGACGTACCTCGCCGAGGTGCAGGCGCGCGGGCTCAACCAGCTCGACCGCAAGATCCTGCGGTCCGGCCTCTACAACCAGTTCGAGACCCCCACCGCGGAGGAGAAGACGGACAAGTAGGTCCTCCGCCATGAGTGTGTTTCGTCGCCACCGTCTGGTGTTTCTCTGGGTGCTGTTCGGCGTCGCCGCGGCCGCCTCCGCGCTGGTGTTCCACCGGCTCTATGCCACCGCGCGCGACGAGATCGCCGCGCAGTCGGCCGGCGCGGTGGCGCAGGAACGCGCCCGCGCCGTCGATCTGGTCACGCGCTATGCCGAGGAGGTCCGCCGGACGACGGTCGTGGCGCTGGCGGGGTTCCACGTCGACGGCTTGGACCGGGCCCTGCAGCGGTGGGACGAGGCGAACGAGGTGGTCGTGGGCACGTTCGTATGGAACCCCCGGCGCGATCTGGCGGAGGTGCGCGCGCCCGGCGGGGCGTTGTCGGCGGCGGAGCTGAAGACCCTGGTGGAGCGTCTGCGGGAGTGGCGGTCGGCGCATCCCGACGACAAGGCCGTCCCTTCGCTCTCGTTCGGCAGTTTTCGCGCCGTCGCATATCCCATGCTCGGCAACCCGGTGTTCGACGAGTCGACGCTCGGCTATCAGGGCGAGAATCTCGATCTGCTCGCGCAGGCCGGCCGGCCGGCCGACCCGTGGGCGGGCTGGGCGGGCAACACGGCCGATCCGGCGGCGCCGTGGACTTTCTGGTACCAACCGGGCCCCGACGCTCCGGTGCGCGGCTGCTTTGTCGACGTCGTGCCGCTGGTGAAGCGCGTGCGCGCGGATCTGGCGGTCGGCGGAAAGGCGCGCGTCGTCCTGGAGGCCTGGCCGAACCGCGGCCCGGATCAGGGCGTGGTGGGCGCCGGGCTGCCGGCCTACCGGCTCGTCGTGGCGCCGGGCGAGGCGCTGCGGATGAAGGCCGGCGACACACGCCTGGCCGGTGTGGCCGGCGGGCTGCTGCTCGCTCTCTTCCTCGCGCTCGGGGCGCTGCTGACGGAACACACGCGGCGCTCGTCGCGCGAAGCCGAGCGGCGGATCACCTTCGTCGCGCAGGTGTCGCACGAGCTGCGCACGCCGCTGACCTCGATCCGGATGTTCGCGGATCTGCTCGGCGAGCCGGGCTTGTCCGACGAGAAACGCGCGAAGTTTGCCGGGCGGATCAGTGCGGAGAGCCAGCGGCTCGGTGCGTTGATCGAACGGCTGCTCGCGTTCAATGCCCTTGAGAAGGGCGTGCGCAAGGTCGAGTGCGGGCCGGTCGACGTCGCCGCCGTCGTGCACGAGGTCGCCGAGGAACTGCGCGGGCCTCTCTCGACGTCCGGCCTGACGCTCGCGCTCGAGCTGCCTGCCGCGGCGCCGCCGGCCCAGGGTGACCGCTCGGGCCTCAAACAGGCCCTGATCAACCTGCTCGACAACGCCGCGAAGTACGCGCCCAACAGCGGTGTCGTCACGGTGCGGTTGGTCGTGGACGCCGCGCGGCTGCGCGTGGTCGTGGCCGATCGCGGTCCCGGCATCCCGGCGGCGATCCGGTCGCGGGTGTTCGAGCCGTTCGTCCAAGGCGGACGCACGCTCACCGACAAGTCGCCCGGCGTCGGCCTCGGCCTGAGCCTCGCCCGTGGGCTGCTCCGGCAGGCCGGCGGCGATCTGGTGCTGCTCGACACCGCCGAAGGCACTTCGTTCGAGATCCGACTTCCGCTCGCTCCCACCGCCAACCCTGTTTCCCCGAAATGAACACCCACCAGCGCAAGGTACTCATCGTCGAAGACGACCCCGCGATCCGCGAGGCATTGCAGGAGGCCCTCGCGGCCGACGGCCATGCCGTGGTCGTGGCGCCCGATGGCGGACAGGCGGTGAAGCTCTTCGCGGCCGGCGGTTTCGACCTGGTGCTGCTCGACCTCATGCTGCCCGTGCTCAGCGGCTACGACGTCTGTCGCAAGATCCGCGAGCAGGACCGGCGCGTGCCGGTGATCATGCTCACCGCCAAGGGCGAGGAGATCGACAAGGTGCTGGGGCTCGAGCTTGGCGCCGACGACTACGTGACGAAACCCTTCGGGCTGCGGGAGATTCTCGCGCGGGTGCACGCGGCGTTCCGGCGGCTCGACCAGATGGCCGTGCCGGCCAAGGACCTGCCCGACACCTTCCAGTTCGGCGAGACGCTGATCGACCGGAAGCGATTCACTGCCTCAAGGGGGAAGACCAGCCACGAGCTCACCGCCCGGGAGTTGAAGCTGCTCGAGGTTTTCCACGACCGGAAGGGCGAGGTGCTCTCGCGCGACCAGATGCTCAACGAGGTGTGGGGGATCGACTATCTGGGCACGACCCGGACGCTCGACCAGCACGTCGCGCAGGTGCGCAAGAAGGTCGGCGACGACGGCGCGGCGAAGCTGATCAAGACCGTGCACGGCGTCGGCTACCAGTACGTCGGGTAGGAGACGCCCGGGGGCCGCACCGGAGGCGGTGGGGCGACCTCGGTCCGGCCGCGGTGCGCGGGGCGGGTGGCGCCGCGCACGGGCACTGGGATGGCGCGGCGGCGGTTACGCCGCTTTGCGGACCAGCGGGAGGATCTTCTCGACCTTCGCGACGAGAGCTTCGTTCTCGAAGGGCTTGGCGATGTAGTCGCTGATGCCGAGGTGGCTCGCCTTGTTGATGCTGTCGGCGCCGCCCTCGGCGGTGAGCATGATGACCGGCGTCTTGTCGGCCCGCTCGCGCAGCAAGGTCAGCATCCGGATGCCGTCCATCTGGGGCATCGTGATGTCGAGGATGATGATGTCGGGCTTGTGCTCGGCGGCGGCCTTGAGTCCCTCCTCGCCGTTGGCGGCCTCGATGAGGGCGCAGTCGAATGGCTTGAAGGCCCGCTGCAGGATCATGCGGATGGTCTTGGAGTCGTCGATGGTGAGGATCTTGTGCATGGGAAGATGGGTCACTCGTCCTTGAAGATCAGGTCCGCGATCACGCTGAGGTTATCGACCTTGAAGACGTAGGTCCGCCGGACGGTGCCGCGGGTGGGCTGGATCGAGATGCCGTTGCCCCAGACGACGGTGGGAATCGTGAGTTTGCAGGGGTAGCCCATGTCGTGGAGGCGGTTCTTGAAGACCCCGACGGTCATGTTGGTGAGTTCGCCCACGGAGTCGGAGATCACTTCGCGGCCCGCGTCGGCGACCTCCGCGTCGTTCATGCCGAGCATGCCTCCGGCGACGTTGTGCGCCAGGCGCTCGGAAAGGTAGATGAAGACCAGGCCGCAGATGTCGCCGGCGAAGCCCACGCTGCCGACCGCGAGGGTGCCGTCCAGATCGGCCGGCCGGGCCCACGGTTCGGGGGTCGGGACGGGCGACTCCCCATGCACCGGGAGGGCCGTTTTCTGGAGCATGGTCTGGAAGACCTTCTGGACCGCGTGCTCGATGCATTCCTTGAAGAGGTTTTCGGTGAGGCTGGTTGGCATGGGATCGTGTGCTGGGGGTGGCCTGGGCGGACGGGTTGGAGTGGGAGTTTCGCCCGGAGGGCACGGAGGTGCTTTGCTCATCGGCCCGTGACGCCGCGTCTTGAAGACGTTCCCGGCTGAGGGAGGGAAAAATCCTGCCGGAGCGACACGCCGGATCGCGGCGGCGCCGACCGGACCCCTCGCTGGATCAGGCCCGCCGGTTGCCGGCGGGCGCGGGGCGGACAGCCGTCACCGGGGCGCCAAGGATGGCGGTAGCGAGGCGAGGCGCATGGGCTGGTGCCGGACCCCGTTTTTCAGAAGCAGGGGGCCTTCGGGGGTGAACCCGAGTCTGGCGTAGAAGCCCACGGCGTTGGGGCTCGCATTCACTGTCGCCGGAGCGACGAAGTCATGGGCGTTTGCGGCCGTCCGGAGCAGGCAGGCGGCACAACCATGGCCCTGGTACTCGGGGGCGACGAAGAGGAGCGAGATGTGGTTGCGGGCGTGAAGGTGGAGCAGCCCGACCACGCGCGGGCCGGCGACGGCGACCCAGCTGGTGTACCGGGTGGCGTGCCGGTGGAGGAGTGCGCCGGGGCGCGCGAACCGGTGGAACATCCGGATGCCCCTCTCGTCCTGCTCCGGTGCGATGAAGCGGTCGAACACCCCCCGTGCCAACGCGCAGGCCTCGTCGGCTTCGTCGGGTCGGAGCGGCCGGCAGAGAATGGGCGAGGGCTGGTTGGGGTCGGAGAGTGGCATTGCCGCGGGGGCGAACGGTGCGGAGGGCGCAACCGCAAAGAACGCAACGCGTACCAAGAACCAGAAGAGGGAGACCGGAACTGCAATGGCCCCGCCGAGGTTCCGCTGTGCGCTGCGATCTCCGTGTTTCTTGCGGTTAACGATCTCCGGCGGCCTGTTTTCGCGGATAGAGGGCTTGGAGGTTTTCGCGGCGGGTCCAGCCGGTCTGGCCATTCGGGAAGAGAAGCTGGTCCCAGCCGAAGAAGGATTTCTGCCAGAGCGCGACCGTGCCCGCGGCGAGGGGCTCCGGTTTCTGTTCGCCGGCTTCGGTCGGGACGCTGCGCAACTCGGCGGCCTTCCAGACCAGGACGGCATCGGGATGGGCGAGTTGGCCGTACCTGCGAAGCGCCGTGAAGCCGGCGGCGAGGCCGAGGACTCCGGTCAGGGCCAGTGCGCCCGCGGCCCAGTTCAGCGAGCGGCGGCTCGGGAAATGGCGCGCGACGAGCAACGCGGCGAGCGCGAGGCCGAGGAACGTGCTGCCCGTCACGGTGATCGTCTGCCACTCCGAAGGCGAGGCGTGGCGGGCGAGGCCTGCAAGGCCGGTACCGGCGGAGAGCGCGGCAAACTCCGGCTGCGTGAACTCGGCCCGATCGAGGCCGAGGGCGAGATGCCAGCGGACGGACGGGTCGCGCGGCGCGGCAAGGAAGGCGACGCCCCATTGCGCGGCGGCCTCGGACCAGCGGTTCTGCTGGGCGATCGCGAGGCCGAGGTTGTGCCGGATCCTCCAGTCGTCGGGCGTGACGGCGAGGCCGGCGCGCCAGGTCTGCTCGGCGTTGGCGAATTCGGCTTTCTGGTACGACACCTCGGCGGCGCCGGCGGCCTCGGCGCGGGGCGTTGCGGTCAGGCAGGCCAGGAGGACGAGCGCGAGCGGCCAGAGATTGGAGGGGCGCAGCGCGGCGAAGAGGGACTGCCGGCGCAGGCGTGCGGCGCCCTGGGCGGCGAGTGCGCGCAGAGCCCAGTCGGTCGGAAGCGCGGGCGTGCGTCCGTAGAGGTGCCCGTCGGCCTCGCGCCAGAGGCGCGAC
>JAEXPG010000426.1 GCA_023447015.1 Verrucomicrobiota bacterium | reverse complement strand
GCGGTCTTGGTGGCCTCGAGCGCCTCCTGCTCCTTGATGGCGTAGGCGCGCACGGTCATGTCGACGGTCATCTCGGCTTCCTTCTGGGCGCGGACGGCCTCGCTGGCCTCGACGGCGCTGGTCTCGGCGGCGGTGACCTTGGCCTTGGCGGCCTCCTGCTCGGCGCGGAGGGCGTCGCGCTCGGTCTGGAGGGCGTCGCGCTCGGTGCGGAGCTGGTTGAGCTGTTCGGCGAAGGCGTCGCGCTGCTGCTGCACGGTGATGAAATCACGGCGGAGCTGGGCGGCCGAGTCGGAGGACTGCGCGGAGCCGGCGGTCGCAAAAACCGGCAGGGCGATGAGGGGCAGAAGGAGTCGCAACTTCATTCAGGGTGAGACGTTAGAGGGTCGGCGGGCATTCGTCCATCCTGCGGTTGCCCCTGTTTTGAGGCGGGGCCGATGGACGCTGAAAGAGGGGAGGGATGCGCGAAGGGAAAAAGAGCGGAGGGCCGGCGGAGTTGCCAGATAAGAATGAATATCGGCCGAACGGCCGCCGGCTACAGTCCGAGCCACCAGAGGCCGAACTTCATCCAGAGCGGGATGGAGACCAGGCCGACGATGGTGGTGCCCAGGACGATCTGGGCGGCGGTGAGGGGCTGGCCGCCGTAGTGCTTGGCCAGCACGATGGGGAACACGCCGACGGGCATCGCGGCCTGGACGACGATGACCTGCCGCAGCTCGGTGGAGACGGGCAGCCACCGGGCGGCGGCGAGGAGGGTGAGCGGCAACAGGCCCAGCCGGAGGGCGCAGGCGGCGAGATTGACGCGCGGGGCGAGCAAGGAACGCGGGTTGCGCAGATGCTCCTCGAGGAAGGCGCCGATGAGCAGCAGGCCGAGCGGCACGGCGCAGTTGCCGAGGTAGACGATGGTCTGGCGGACCGGCGCCGGGGGGACGAAGTGCAGGGCGTTGAGGGCGACGGCGGCGACGAGGGCCAGCACCGGCGGGGAGAGGAGCTTGCGCCAGCCCTCGCGCAGCGAGCCGCCGGCGAGCAGCAGGATGCCGACGGTCCAGACGGCGAACTCCACCCCGACGTTGAAAACGAAGAGCACGCCCAGCGCGGCCGGGGTGAAGAGGGCGCCGACGAGCGGGATCGCCATGTAGGCGTAGTTGGGGAAGCCGGTGGTGAAGGCGAAGGTGCGCAGGCCGCTGCCGCGCTCGAGTCCGATGAGCCGGCCCCCGATCCAGGAGGCGAGCCAGCCCACGCAGATCGAGGTGAAGCCGATCGCGACGGGCCAGAGGATGTTGCCCGGGCGCTGGAGGGCGTCGTTGCCGACGACGGAACTGAAGATCAGCGCGGGGAAAAAGAGGTTAACCCCGAGCTTCAGTAGGCTGCTGTCGGCCTCGGGCGTGAGCCAGCGGGCGAGGCGGAGCATGGCCCCGATCGCGATGAGGGCGAAGACGGGCGCGAGGATGAGCAGGAGCTGGTAGATCTGGATGTCGGCCACGGCGGAGCGGAGAGTTGGTGGGAGAAAACCGCGGGTGGAAATCCGGAAAACGGCCGGAGCCAGGCCGGCGCTCAGGGCGGCCGGGCCGGGGCGGGAGGCGAGGAGCGCGGGAACAAAAAGGCCGGCGCGTCGACGGCGCCGGCCGAAGGGGAAGCGGAGCGAGATCGGGTCAGGGGGACTTCTTCTTTGCCTTGGGGGCGGAGCCGAAGGTGGCGCTCATCCAGTCGGTGAGCAGCTGCTTCTCGTAATAGGTCGTCTCGCGATCAGTGGTGGGCTGTTGGTAGCGGAAGGTGAGGTTGGTGAGTTTCTCGGAACCGGATTTCACCACGGCACCGGACTCGTCGAGAAGCTGGTAGTCGAAGGCGAGGCGCGGCGGTTGGGTGTCGCGCATGTAGCGGACCCGGCCGAAATCGGGACCGCGCCACGGTTCGACGGCGCCGGCGAGGTCGATGTCGCGCATGTTGACCACGAGCGTCTGGCCGGGGGCGAGGTGCTGCCTGGCCAGGGCCGAGAGGTGGCGGCTGAGCTCGCCGAAGATCAGGTCGCTGCCGCCCTTCGCGGTCATGCTGGCGACGGTGATGTCCGAGAATTTTTCCCAGTCGACGAAGGTGAGCTTCGCCTTGGGGGTGTTGGCCGCTTCCGGGGCGGCGCGCAGGGCCGGGGCGGCCAAGGTGAGCAGGCAGAGGGCGGAGGAGGAGAGCAGGCGAAGGAGCTGGTTCATTGGCGGGGGCGGGGAGGTCGGTTCCGAGCCCGGAGGCCGCGGGGTGGAGGCGCGGCGCGGTAGTTTGCGATGGTGGGGTGGGACCGGCGGTGCGCCGGGTGGTTCCGTGTTGGGGCGGCCGGACTGTGGAGCGGATCCGGCGCGCGGTCGACCGCGGATTGTGGGCGGCGTCACGGCCTCTTCCAACAAACGAAGCGGTCGTTGCCGGTGCAGCCCATCGCGCGGATCAGTGTGTCGTGGTCGAAGCCGGGACGCTGCTGCAGTCGTTGGAGCAGCTGATCGGTGCCATCGGCCCCTTGCGGGATGGCGCAACCTTCGCCCGGCGTCGCCGAGAGGATCATGTAGAAGACATCTTCCTGGAGCGGACCATCGTCGGTCGTGAGCACGCCGACTTCAGTCAAAGCGGACCAACTGGTGTAGTCTGTCGCCCCGTCGGGACGCGTGAAGACGATGCGGGCATCGTCGAACCGGACGCTGCCGAGCGGATTGCCTGACGGCCGGTTCCGGCGCCGGAGGAAGAAGGGGAACCAGTTCATCGGCACGGGTGACCGACTTCGGGTTGGTTGGTCGGACGCGACGGCCGCTGCGACAGGCGGAAGCCGGATGTGTTCTTCCCGGCCGGCGTGAGGACCTCCAGAGGGCCGATGGCGGTGGTGTGGTGCACCGCGTCCCCTCACTTCGGGTGCTGGGCGATGAACGCTTCCATCGCCTCGCGGGTGACGACGTGCTTGGCGGCGCAGCGCGGGCAGCTGACCTGAACGGACGGGTCGTCGCCGAAGAGGCTGGCGGGGTTCTCGCGCATCACGGGCGCCAGGACGCGGAGGATCTTCTGCTGGTTGCACCCGCAGCGCCACGCGTAGCGGCGGCGCTCGAGGAGGGCGAGGGTCTCGGTCTTGTCGAGGTCGCGCACGGTGTCGACGGTGAGGGCCTCGAACCAGGCGGTGTCGCAATCGGGGTGCGAGCAGACCATCACGAACTCCTCGGGGGCGATCGCGAAGAACCGGGCGGGCCGTTGTTCGCTCTGCAGGTAGAACGCCTCCGCGGCGCGGAACGCGTCGGCGCCCGCGAAGGGAATGGCGCTGCGGCGCGGGGGTTTCCCGTGGTGGACGACGTCGGCGTAGAGGTGGTTGCCGCCCATCTCGCGGACGTTCTCGGCGAGGATGCGGCCGGCGACGGACTCCTCCTCGCTGTCGGCGGTGAGGAAGAGGTTCACCATCGGATCCTCGAAGTGCAGGGTCCACGCGATCATCTCGTAGCGCGGGCGGGCGGTGCAGTGCAGGACGAAGGCGGCGAGGGCGTCCTTGAAGAGTCCGATGTGTTCGCCGGCGGGCTTGAGGTGGTGGGCGGCGAGGTGGAGAAAGTAGTCGACGTACAGTTCCGAGAGCGCGGCGCGGATGACGACCGCGTTGCGCGAGCGCACGAAGTGGCTGCGGATCTCGATGCCCTCCTCGGGCGGCGGCGGTTGCGAAGTCGGGGGCGGGGGCGGCGCGGCGTCGCTGGACATGGCGGGGGGACAGTGATGGCGGCTCAGGCCTTATGCAACGTGATCACGCACTCGAGGTGGCGCGTCTGCGGGAAGAGGTCGAAGGGCTGCACCGCCGCGAGCGCGTAGCCGGCGGGCTGGAGCAGGGCGAGGTCGCGCATCTGCGTGGCCGGGTCGCACGACACGTACACGATCGTGCGCGGGCCGAAGGCGATGAGCTGGCGGAGGAACAGCTCGTCGCAGCCGCGCCGGGGTGGATCGATCACGACGGCGGTGTCGCCGGCCGGGAAGTCGAGGTCGGCGAAGATCGCGGCGGCGTCGGCGGCGAGGAAGGTGGCGTTGGTCACACCGTTGGCGGCGGCGTTGTCCTGGGCCCAGCGCACGGAGCTCTCGCTGATCTCGACGCCGGCGACGCGCTCGAAGCGCCGCGCGGCTGAAAGCGCGAACAGGCCGCTGCCGCAGTAGGCGTCGACGAGGAAGCGCGCGCCGGAGGCGGCCGCCTGCTCGCGCACATAGCCGGTGAACGCCGGCAGGATGAACGGGTTGTTCTGGAAGAAGTCGCGGGCGAGGAAACGCAGCTTCAAGCCCTCGACCTCCTCGGTGATCGTGGCCTCGTAGTCGGTGGTCACGCCCTCGAGCGAGTGGCGCAGCAGCACGGTGGCGCCGCGCTGGTAGCCGCCCGCCGCGGCCTTCTCGCGGATGCCGGCGCGCAAGGCGGGGAGGCGGGCGTTGATGGCGTCGGTCGCGATCGGGCACTGCGGGACGTCGACCAGCGTGAAGCGCGAGGAGGCCTTGAGAAAGCCGAGGGGGAAGGGCGCGCCGGCGGATTGCGGAGCGCGGAGGGCGGAATGGGCGGAGGGGGTCGCCCCGGGAGCTTCGCCCGGTCCAGTGGGGACGGACGATTCCGTTCCCGCGCTCGCGGGCTTGGAAAAGCCGCGATCCGTCTGCCGCGGCCCGCATTCGAAGTGCGGGGTGATCTTGGAGCGGTAGCCGAATTCGCGCGGGGACGGGATCACGGCGTTCACCGGAAACTCGATCTTCGCCATGTGGCGGAGGAGTTCGCCCACGTGGCGCTGTTTCCAGCGCAGTTGCCCGGCGTAGGAGAGATTCTGGTACTGGCAGCCGCCGCAGGTGCCGAAGAGCGGGCAGCGCGGCGCGATGCGCTCGGGCGAGGGGGTGAGGACCGCGACCAGGTCGGCCTCGGAGTAGTTCTTGTGGTTGCGGAAAACGCGGACGCGGACGCGCTCGCCCGGGAGGGCGAACGGCACCATGACGACCCAGCCGGAGGCGCCCGGGGCCGGCGGGATCTCCGGCTCCGGGCTCTCGGTTTCCGAATGGGCGGAGCCGGAAGCGTTCGCTTTCGCGCTAGCGGCGTTCGGCGTCCGGGAATCGGGGAGAGCCACGCGTCCCAGGCCGACGCCGAGGTTGGTGAGCGTGGAGATCTCCAGCTCGAGTTCGGCGTGATACGGGAACGGATGGTCGTTGAAGCGCTTCTTGGCCACGGGACGCACAGAGAGAACGGAGTGCGCCTGTGCCGCAACCGAATCCTCCGTGGTGGGCGGTGTGGCAGGTCCGAGCCAGGCGGACGGCTCGCGTGCGCAGTCGGTGGTTGGACTGGGCGCGGGCGTCTGCGGGCGGGTTGCACTGCCGCGCGGGAACGAAGGACGGGGGAGAGCTGCGTGGTGCTGGGGGGAGCTGGGGCCGGGCGGGTCCGGACGCAAGGTCCGACCCTACCGCAGGCGCGGGGGCGGAGATGGAGGGACGCTTGCGGTAGGGTCGTGGCTCGCCCGCGGACCCGTTTGGCGCGGCGGGTTGATCCACCTCCTGCAGCTCGAACCTGAGAAGCGCCCGTTATTTCTGAACGGGGGCGAGGACGCGGATCATCTCGAGGAGGAAGATGCGGCGGATCGCGTCGTAGCCGCGGATGTTCGGATCCTCGAGGTTCACGAAATACCAGTAGGTGGGATCGCTGGCGCGGTAGTTGGGATTGGCTCGGTCGCGGCAATGCATCCCGTGGCCGAGCAGCAAGCTGTGGACGTCGACGACGTGCACGTTGGCGCGGGCGGCGGCGGCCTCGCGGATGTGGCGGTTGAACTCGGCGTGCACGCGCAGGCCGTCGGGCCAGGGCGGAAGCGGCTTGAGAAGGCGGAGCACGGGGTTGACGCGGTGGATGTCGCCCACGCCGTCGGTCGGATCGAAGATCGTGGCGATGAAGATGTCGCAGCCGCCGGGGAAACGGGTGTTGATCGCGTCGAGCAGGTGATCGAGGCGTTCCCGGAACGCGGCGGCGTAGCGCTGGCCGTCGGCCCAGGTGGCGCCGTAGAGCGCCTCGTCGCGCGGGGGATTGGCGCCGTAGTCGTGGATCAGGTCGATTCCACCGGTGGAGAGCACGACGATGCCGCGGGTGGTCGTCGGTTGCGGAGCCAGGATGGCGATCTGGTCGTTCAGGTGCTGGCCGGAGCTCGTGGAGTTCTCCGCGAGGTTGAGCGTACGCAGATTGGGGAGGACGCGCCGGAGGCATTTCCCCGCCATGTCCTCGGCATCGCCCGCGGGCACTTCGGCCAGTCGGTCGAAGAAACCGAAACCGGCCCGTGCGCCGAACCCGGTGACGATGCTGTCGCCCAAGCCGAGCAGCAAGGTGTCGCCCTCGTGCCAGCGGGCTGCGAAGGGCGCCGCGGGCACTGCCGGTCCGGCGGGCCCCGAGCCCATCGGCGGATTGTAGATGCGGTAGAATCCGAAGAGCGCCCCGGCGAGACACGCGAGCATGAGCAGAAACTTCAGCCGGATGTGGTACCAGCGCGGGCGCGGATTGGCGGAGGGCGATGAAGGCATCGGGGTGTTGGGATGGTGGCGACGGCGAGGGGGGGAGGCGAGCGACGAAATGCGGACCCCGGTGCGGGGTCGGGACACGCCTGCGGCAGGGTCGCGGCTCGCCCGCGGACCCGTTTGGCGCGGCGGGCGGTGCGGGGTTGGGTGCCGGCGCGTGCGGGCGGGTTGCGCTGCCGCGCGGGAACGAAGG
>JAEXPG010000399.1 GCA_023447015.1 Verrucomicrobiota bacterium | reverse complement strand
CCCGAATCCTCACGATGCGTCGGTTGGCGCGCATGGAAGGTGCAGCGGTCCGATGGTGGGGCGAACCCGCCGGGTGATCCGCGGCTCGGCGGGGACGACTCGTCCTACCTCGTAGCATGCCGACTCCCTTGTGGGGACCCGGACCTCCCGCGCGGCCAAGACGTCGGCTTGGTTCCACGTTCGAACCTGTGCTCTCTCGACAATGGGCCGGCGTCGATTGCACCTACTCGATGCGGGGCGTGACGGTCTCGTCCACGCCTCATCGAGCGGGCCGTCCCGCCCTGCGAAAGCTGGTCGCCATCGCGGGAGTGCGATTGATGCGAACTCGCCCGCGCCTTCGCAGCCGGCCAAACGTCCCTATTCCGGCAGAGCCATGCGACCCATGGCGCGCCGTTTGTGATCGCCCGGAGTACCGCTTAACTTCCGCGCAATCCCTCTGTTCAGCAGATGCGTGGAGGCGAACTGGGTGCCTCCTCCCCCACACAAGCGGAATCCCCCACGGCACCCGAGGAGGCCACGACCATGAAATGTCGATTGCCCGGGTTTCGAATCGCACAGCTTTTCGCTGTATCATCCTTCCTGTTGCTGGGGCTCCAGCCGGCAAGAGCCAGCACCGCCTACGGCACCCTCAACAACTTCGACTGCGTGAACGACACCGGCGTGGAAGCGCACGGTTTCGAGATCGAGCTGGATGATGTCCACAGCACCGACATCACCTACACCTACGACTACAACCATTACGGCGTGCCCAAGATCACCCAGGATGACACCGACCCGGCGCATCCCAAGGTCTTCATCCGCTACGCCGCCACCCGCAACCCGGACGGCACCTGGACCGCGTTCACCGCGATCCCAGCCGGGCCGATCAGCCCGACCGACGGCCACCAGTTCACCAATCCGTCGGTGAATTTCGGCGGCGAGCATTTCGGAGCCGGCTACTACGGCGCCCCCTCGGCCGTGAAGTACAACTGGCTGATCGACGACGGCACGGGCAACCTCGTCCACGGGCCGCCGGTCTATGTCGCGACGCCAACCTTCGTCTACTACCCACCCGCGCCGGCGCAGCCCCTGCCGCAGGTCCAGGCCGTGATCGCGCCCCCGCCCCCGCCCGCGCCGCCCGTGGCGCAATGGTGCGGCGAGGCGACCTGGGTGAAGGACATCAAGACGACCACCCACAACGCCCACAAGCTGGAGCTCAGGGAACTCGTCGACCCCGACCCCGCCGACCCGCTCGCCCCCGATTGGACCAATGGCGAACCCGCCGAAGTGGAGACGGAATGGCGGATTCTCCAGACCGACTTCAACAACGCGCTCAATCCGAAGGGCGAGCTGGCGGGAATTCCGCAGGACCTGCCGGGCGGCGACGAGTTCATCACCCGCCGGTATGAGTTCTACCGGTATATCGGTCCCGTCGACGGCGAGTCCGGCGAAGCCATGGCCGACGTGGTCGCCCCCGATGGAATCCATGGAGTCGGCACGGTCACCTACAACGATTACTTCGATCCCGTCGCAGGAGAGTGGGTCACCGCCACGGTCGATCTCTCGACCGTGGAAGTCGTGGGGGATTTCATCGGCGCACAGATGGCCGGCTTCGACCTCGCCCCCGCCCTGGGCCTGATCGACAACATCCCGGACGGCGAACTGGGGGTGCCCTACGCGGATCGCACCGTGGTGATTGCGGGAGGCGCCAAAACCACCTCGATCGTCTCTGCCGGAGCGCTGCCCACGGGCACGACGTTTGACAGTGTGAAAGGAGTCTTCGCCGGCACACCGACCGCGGCCGGGACCTACACCTTCACGATCACCGCCGCGCTCGACGGAATCGACCCGGTCGTGTCCGTATCCAAGTCCTACACAGTCACGATTCCGGGCGGGCCCCCTGCGCAGTTTGCGATCACCACCAGTGCATCGCCCGCGGCAGGCGGAACCACCGCTGGCGACGGACTCTTCGACAACGGGACCCCGGTCACCGTCGTCGCGACCCACAACCCCGACTATGCGTTCCTGTACTGGTCCGAGGGCGGAGTGCAGGTCAGCAACACCGCCGTCTACCCGTTCACCGTGAACGCCGATCGGGCCTTGGTCGCGAACTTCATTCCGGTCTACACGATCGCCACGAGCGCGTCGCCGACCACCGGCGGCACCACGAGCGGCGACGGCGTCTACTACAGCGGAGAGAATGTCACCGTCCTGGCGACGGCGAACGTCGGCTACAGTTTCGTCAACTGGACGGCCGGCGGAACCGAGGTGAGTGTTGCGCCCTCGTACACCTTCTCGGCCAACGCCAACCTCTCGCTCGTCGCGCACTTCGCTTGGGTGAACCACGCACCGGTCGCCAATGCGGGCGCCGACCAAACCGTGCGCCTGCGGGATATTGTCCGGCTCGATGCCAGCGGCAGCACGGATGCAGATGCCAACCCGCTCACCTACCGCTGGGCGATGCTCTCGACCCCCGCTCGCAGCAAGGCGGTCCTGAGCTCGACCACGGCCGTGAACCCGACCTTTGCCGTCGACAAGGCGGGCACCTATCAGGTGCGACTCGTCGTCAACGACGGCACGGTTGATAGCGCTCCCGATACGGTGGTCATCACCGTCGCGAAGGGGAAATGAAGCGTTGTTCGCGTTTCACTCGGTCACGGCCGGCTGACGGCCGTGACCGTTCGGCGAAAAAGAACGCGGCGCGAGCTCCCGCAGGACAGAACGATCCGGCTAGAGTGATAACAGAGGGCCGGATGGGTTCGATCCGGATGTCGCCGGCGGGGACCGTCCCCGGACGGTGTTGCCGCGTGAAACCGGCCGGCCGGCTTGATGCAGGGCAGGCAGACGGCGCGGGCCCCGTCAAGACAACCTGCCCGCTCCACCATCGCTGGGCCGAATGGGAGCAGGCGCGCAGGAATTCTTGCCAGAAGTTAAGACGTGACCCGAATGGCGCTTCAATTAGGCCCGGCACAATTAGGCAGTAGAATTGTGGGTAATTGAAAGGCCGGCCGGACGCTTACCTACTTGTGATCAGGACCCGGAAACATTTGGCTCGGCCCCGCAAGCGCCCTAAAACTTAAACGTTTCTTCAATTCCCATTTCTCCACCCCAGGCACTCGCCCCTCAATCAGAAGTGAATCGGCATCTATTCGGGCGCGAAGCTTCATCACACCATCTACTGTGCCGTCAGCGCACCGAATCCATCCATCGGCACTTTCACGATAAACATGGTAGTGAACCAATACGCCAAATCCGCCGCCTGTTGGTGCTCCAGTAAGGAACGCTAGGTTCATCCCACCAAGCGAGAACATCGTAACGTCTGTGACTAGCGGAACTCTCGTCCTGAGTCCCAGTTCGTCCTCAATCCGGCTTGGTCCAATAATATGACTACCCTGGTACTGGCATCCCACCACTCCCGAAAGAAGAAGCGCCCCAACTATAAACGGTTTTATCATAGATTCCTTCTGCGCTCGGTTATTTGATCGCTGGGATACAGAAGCAAGTTTCCTTAAAGCCGGATGAAGAGCCGGATGAAGGGGTCACGTCTGAATGGCGCTAAGTTAAGGCCAACTGTCGTTGGCCATAGGCTTGGCGCCACGAGTGAAAGGCCGGCCAAACTCTTGCTTAACTTAGCGCCATTCAGACGTGACCCCATCCCCCCCATAAACCCGGCTTTCGCTCGGCCCTATTCCGGCCCTACTCCGGCCCGGATCATACGCTTTCCGGAGACGAACTGCTCCACACTCTTGATCGGGGAGGTTCTATCTGTGGACAAAACGCACAGCTCTCCTGGCATCACATTAATGAAACGTTCTCCGGACTCATCCCAAAGCGAGAACATGGCCGTAGACGACTTTTCTGGGGCAATCTTCAACGAGGAACTAGACTTGGCGGAAATTGCGCTCGTTCTCTCGACCGGCAGCAAGATATCAGAGAAGTTGATGCCGTCTGTATCTTCTCTCGGCTCCCATGTCCCGACGTTGTCGTAAAGAATCACGCCGTCTTTGACTAGAACCTGTCGGAACGTCCCATCTGGTTTGGTTTCAATACATTCAATGGCTGAACCGAAACGGCCAAAAAAGACACCGATATAATTGGGAGCGGAGAATTTGCAGCCAGCAGTGAACGCGCAAAGTGCAAGAAGAAGCAGTCTCATTTGAACCCTCCAATGTCGATTTTTGAGTTAGCGTAATTGTTTGCTGGATCCTCAAAAAGTTCTTTCACCGACCCACCGGAAAGCCGGATGAAGGGGGCACGTCTTAACTTTTGACAAAGCGTCCGTTCGCTCCCGCCGCGCGCCACTCGACCACAAAGGCATGGAGGTGGTTCCCGGCCCGAAGAACGCAGAACCTCCCGCCCCAGCTCTTGCCGCTGGCCCGTCTGGATCCGGCACTCCTCGGCTTCCAGCAGCGGCACCAACGGGCTCTGCTGTGCCCGCAACCGCTGAAGAACCTCGGTACGCTCCTTCTCGCGCTTCGGACGCTCGGCCAGCCCGTAGAACAGCGCACGATCGTAGAGCAGTTCCACAACGCCTCGGCGCGGCTTGTAGCCGTTGGCCATCTCGCAGGCCGGGAGGAACAGCGCTTCGTGCAACCACTCGGGATAGAATACCGGGCCACGCCGCGAACCGACTTCGCAAACACCCATCACGACGGGCAACGCAACGTCGCCCGCCGCCACAAGCGTCAGAAGCAGCGCCCGTTTCCGCCGCACAAGGGCGCCCACGCTCACGGGGCCGGCTCGGCCGGGTTCTCGACGGAGGGCGCGGCCTCCGGGACGGAAATGGAAACTGAACCAGTCGCCGGGGCCGGCGCCGCTTCGACCTCCGGAGTCGGAGCCGCCTCGGGCGCAGGCTTCGGCGCGGCGGGCTGCAGATCCTGGACCTCGACCTTCCCTTCTTTCGGGTTGTAGATGTAGCGCTTGCCGCGCGGAGCCGCCGGGAGGCTTGGCAGGTAGCGGGTCTCCACCAGCTCGTCGAGGCTGCGCGGATTGCGGCCCTCGATGATGTTGAACTGCTGCACAGTCTGGTTGAGCGTGACCAGCCCGGTGACCTCGGTCGCCTTCTTCTCGGCGTTGGAGAGATTGCGGCCGTAGTCCGCCACCGGCCCCTTGGCTTCCGACGCCTTAGCAGGGGCGGTATCCTTTGCCGGGGCGGGCGTCGTCGGTTTCGCCGATGAGCCTTCGGCCGGACGGCGAACCTCGGGGCAGCCGGTCAGAACGAACGAGGTGGCAACCAATCCCAGGAACCAGAAGCGCGATTTCATGGCCGTCATGCTGCGAACCCTTCGCCGGGGTGCAAGCCCGCGGAGTGTGTCCGGGGATTGTCATGCGTTTCTAACCGGCGATGATGCCGCGCATGCCCGTCCGCTCGCCCGCCCAACGTCTCCAGCGCGTGCTCCACCTCGCCCGGCTCGATGCGCTCTCGCTCGTCGCCGTGGCCGCGCCGGCCGCGGTGGTCTCGCTGTTCGGCCGCGATTGGTTCGCCGCAACAGTGGGCGCCGGCGTGGCGCTCTGCGGTGGGCTCGAGTGGACCGGCCGCCGCCGCCTCGAGCACCGCTTGCTCTCGGGCTTGGGCTGGATGTGCGCCGCGCAGCTCGGCTGCCTCGTCTTCATCCTCCTCTACGCCTGGAACCTCGCGCACCAGGTGCAGGCCGACCGCATCGTTGCCCTCCTGCCCTCGTTCACCCGCGAGCAACTCGACGAGTTGTTCCCCGACCCCGGTTCGCTGCAGGCGCTGCTGCTCGGCCTGCAACGGCTCATGGCCGCCGCGCTCGCCATCGCCTCGATCGTCTACCAGGGCGGCATGGCGCTCTACTATCTCCGTGCCCGCCGCGTCGCCCAGCTCGTCTTCGCCGAGCCGCCGGTCCTCGCGGACGCCCCACCGCCGCTGCCGCGGTAGGGTGTGTCCCGCCGCTCCGGCCGCGGACCCTGCCGCAACAAGGCGCATTGCGCCCACGGCGCCTTCCCTCATCGTCACGCCCCGCGATGCCTACCGACGCCACGCCCTCGCCCGCTTCCGCCCCCACGCCCAAGGAGCTCCTCACGACCGGCCGCAAGGCGCTCACAGTCAACCTCGACCCGGCGCTCTACGGCACCTTCGCCGAAATCGGCGCCGGCCAGGAGGTCGCCCGCCATTTCTTCCAGGTCGGCGGCGCCGCCGGCACCGTCGCCAAGACCATCTCGGCCTACGACATGGCGTTCAGCGACGCCATCTACGGCAAGGCTCCGCGCTACGTCTCCCGCGAGCGGTTACGCACGATGCTCGACCACGAGTACGACCTGCTCACCGAGCGCCTCGGCGCCGCCCGCGGGGCCAACACCCGTTTCTTCGTCTTCGCCGACACCGTCGCCGCCCGGAACTACAAGGGCACCAACGAGTGCCACGGCTGGATGGGCGTGCGCTTCCAGCTCAACCCCGGCGAGGCGCCCAACGACGTCGTCATCCACGTGCGCATGTGGGACAAGGAGAACGTCCTTCAGCAGCAGGCCCTCGGCATCATCGGCGTGAACCTCCTCTACGGCGTCGCCTACCTCCACGCCGACCCGCAGGCGCTCGTCGCCTCGCTCGCCGACAACCTCGGCACCGACCGCATCGAGGTCGACATGGTGCAGTTCTCCGGCCCGGCCTTCGCCCGCGTCGACAACCGCCTGCTCTCGCTCTTCCTCGGCGAGCACGGCCTCACCAACGCCGTGCTCTTCAGCCCCGCCGGCGAAGTCCTCCAGCCCTCCGAGGTCCTGCGCAAGAAGGCCGTGCTGGTCGAGCGCGGCAACTTCCGCCCGGTCACCAACGTCAACCTCGACATGCTGCGCTGCGCCGGCGAGCAGTTCGCCCAGGATCCGGCCGTGTCGCGCGTCGAGACGATCACGCTCGCCGAGCTCACCATCCACAACCTCCGCGCCTCCGGCACGCTCGACGCCGCCGATTTCCTCGCCCGCGCCGACGTGCTCGGCGCGGTGGGCCTGCACGTGCTCGTCTCCAACTACTCGGTCTTCTTCCGGCTCACCCAGTACTTCCGCCGCTACACGCAGGAGCCGATCGGCGTCGTCCTCGGCATCAACACCCTCCTCGACGTGCTGGACGAGAAATACTACGAGAACCTCCCCGGCGGCATCCTCGAGGCGATCGGCCGCCTCTTCCGGCAGGACGTGCGTCTCTACGTCTACCCGATGCACCGCGACGCCCTCGCCGCCTACTGCAGCCTGCCGCCGATCGCCGCCGGTCAGGGCGACATCTACACCGCCGCCAACGTGCAGGTCGCCGCCCACCTCCGCCACCTCTACGCCCACCTGCTGGAGAACCAGCACGTCGTCGGGGTCGTCGACTACGATCCCGCCGCGCTGGCGATCCCCTCGCGCGATGTCATCCGGCGCATCCAGGCGTTGGATCCGAGCTGGTCGATGCTGGTGCCGCCCGCCGCCGCCGAGCTCATCCGCTCCCGCCGCCTCTTCGGTTGCCCGGTCTGAGAACCCGTCGATCTCCCGCCACACACGCTGTAACCACCCATGAGAAGATCCCTCCTGCCTCTCCTCCTCGGTCTTCTGCCCGTGGCATCCATTGGCCAAGAGTGCATACGGCCGGTGGTCGCGCCCGCATTCGGAGTACCCGTCGTTGTGACCGCCGAGTTCGTTGCGAAACCAAACACCTACTACGCACAAAATATCGTGGCGGAGCCATTCTTCCTGAAGGTGGTCTCGGTCGACGGCCGGGTGCTCCCAGCTGCCGTGGTGATCGAATACCGTCTCGAAACCTCCCGGAAGGTGGCGCAACAGCTGGTGCGAGCCGACAGCGTGCAGGAATTCGAGGCCTATGAGACCCTCTTCCAGCCGGCCTTCGCGAATCCCTGGCTCCCCGAGGGCGAACAAGGCATGGGTTTCGCTCTCTGCCACCTTCTGCATATCCGCCCCGGAAAGGGACGAGCCGCGTTCGACAAGCCGCGCCGAGCAACTCCGGCAGAGCCCCCGTCGACACCTCCCCCGCCGGAGGGCCAACACCCCTGAGCCATCGCGCAATCACCGTCCCCGCGTGCAGAAGGCGTCGCGCTCGCGCAACGGTTCGCCGCCCCTGCCATGGGTGACGGCCAGGCACCCCCGGCAACGCGACCGCAGCGAACAGCCGGCGCACCCCTCCGGCCCGCGCCGGTAGGCGCGCGCCAGCGGCGTCTCGTAGATCTCGGCGAACGAGGCCTGGCGGATGTCCCCCAGCAGCGACGGCAGTTTGCGGCAGGCATGGACCTCGCCGTTCGGCAGCAGCGCCACGAAGTTGAACGCCGCGCCGCAGCCGTGTCCGGTGCAGCCGGCAAATAGCCGCCGCCCGTGCCGCTCCAGCTGCACATTGAACAGGTTGTCCTTGAGCCCGAGGACGGGGTTGCGGCGCCGCTCCGCCAGATAGCGGAGTAGGAACTCCTCGTAGGCGGAGACCTCGGGCAGGGCCAGCGCCGCGCCTTCGCCCACCTGCGCAAGCCGGTTGAAGGTGAAGCGCTCCGTCCAGCCGCGCAGCTCCCGCCCCAGCGGCAGGACCTCGTCGAGATTGTCGCGCGTGAGCGTGAGCATCACGTGTGTCGCCAGACCCCGGCGCCGGCACTCGCCCAGAAACGCCAGCGTGCGGTCGAAATGGCCGTCGCCGCGGATGCGATCGTTGTGCTCGCGCCGTCCCTCGAGGCTGACCTGGTAGTAGGTGGGCGGGCGCAGGCCGCAGAGCCGGTCGAGCGCATCGGCCCCAACCGGGTTGCCGAGGATCGAAACGGGCCAACCCGCCCGGAGTGCCGCTTCGTACACCTCCCAGAAATGGGGATAATGGAACGGATCCCCACCCGACAGACTGAGGGCCGGCCGGACCCGCCGGCGCCGGCAGAAGTCCGCGAGATCGGCCAGCACGCGTCGGGCGTCGCCCAGATCCAGTTCTCCGCGACGGCTCCGGTCGTAGCAATGCCGGCAGTGGTACGGACAGGCGTTGGTCAGGTGCCACTGCAGCACGAAGCTGTCCGTGCGCCGGCCTGTAAGCCACCCCTCGGCGATCATCGGCACCGCTCCCGTCCCACCGATGCTCCGCCAGCCCCGGAGTCCCGATGCGGCGCCGCCGTTGCCTCGGCCGAAGCGTCCGCGTTGGTCGTCGTGCGCATGTCGAGCCGGATCGGGTCAGCTGCCGCACCCGCCACAGCCACCGCCGCCACCACACCCGCCGCCGCCACAGCACGAACCGCAGGATGATCCGGAGCCGCCACCGCTATTGGGATGCAGGATCCGCTGGACGGCTTGATCCATCGCCGCCATTTGCGCCCCGACGTCCACGGGCAGAAACGCCGCGCCGAACACCGCCGACAGGAACGCGAGTTCGCTCGTCGTCGCACCGGGCCCCAGCGTCTCGCGGCGCCCGCGCAACGCCTCGAAGTGGTCGGAGATCCGCCCGAGCAGCGCGGAACCGCTCCGGGTGAGCCGGCCGCCCAGCACCGCCCGGAGTGCCCACGGCGCGACCAGCGCCATCAGCACCAGGAACTCGATGTTCGTCCGCCCGCGTGCGAGCGCGATCTGGATCTTCGCACCGGCCACCAGCCAGAGCACCGCCGTGCCGACGGCAATCAGCGCAAATCGGCGCAGGCGCGTCGCGGCCCCCGGCACGAGTTCCCGTTCCTCGAGCGGCACGCCCACCTGTTCCGCCTCCCGCCGGATGATCGTGTCGGTCACAATCGCCTCCGCATCCGCCCCGGGGGTCCCCGGCCGCCCCAGGCGCAAAAGGATCGCCCGGTCGAGCGGACGCCGGACCTTGGCGACGCCGGTCGCATCGGTGGCAACGTAGTGCGCCCCCGCCACCGCCACCAACCGGCGTTCGAGCAACGAAACCATCGCGGTGCGCACCACCTCCAGCGCGCCGCCGCGCAGGAAGGCGATCCGATACGGATCCGCCGCCACCGCCGCAAAATCCTCCTCGGAGGGCCCGCCGCGCCGGACCTCCAGTTCCCGCTGCACGAAATACAGCACCAGAGCCACTCCGCCCCACAGTGCAGCGAAGAACAGGAGAAAAGCGGGGCCGCGCAGATCGAGAGGATTCATCGGCAGCTCACGCCTCCGTGCTCGCGCGGGTCCGGAGCGTCTCCACC
>JAEXPG010000376.1 GCA_023447015.1 Verrucomicrobiota bacterium | reverse complement strand
TCCTCCTCCTGGCCGATGTCGGCCGCGAAGGTCACGATCTCGGCGTCGTAGGTTTCCTTGAGCCACTTGACGATGACGGACGTGTCGAGTCCGCCCGAGTAAGCGAGGACGATTTTCATGGGAAAAGAGGGGGGGAGGCTTGGCGGGTTGGGCCGGGGCGGCAAAGCAAATCCTGATGCGCGGTGGCGGCCTTCCGGGATGGCGGTGGCGGCGGACTCGGCTGCTTCCTCTCCGTGGCTGCGCTGTGGTGGTGGCGGGCCCGGCGTCCCGTTCGGGAGCCCGCGCGGTGCGTGCGATGGCACCACCGGCCCCGGGAAACTCCCTAGGGCTCCGAGGCGGCGGCGCATTGGCTTTTACCGCGGATTGATGGGCGCGTGGTTTGAGCAGCGTGCGGTTGGTCCGACGGTAGGGATGTCAGATTCGAATATTCCATCCCATCATCATGTCCGCGTTGTCCCATGAACCCCTCAACCCTCAACCAGGCTCGGCGCCGCCGCAGGCGCGCGCAGGGCTTCACTCTCGTGGAGATTATGGTCGTTGTGATGATCATTGCGCTCCTCGCGTCCTTGGCGATTCCCGCCTTCCAGAAGGTCCGTCGCAACACCATGAACAATATGTTCGCCAACGATCTTCGGCAGATGAGAGCTGCCGCCGAGATGTGCCTGACTGAACAAGGTTCGCTGCCTCCAGACGGCTTTCCGGGCAGTTTCCCCCAGGCGCTGGAACCGTATCTCCCTCTCGGCATCGCGGATCGCCCGACCCCCATCGGCGGCATGTGGGATTGGGACTACGAGCAGTTCGGCTTCAAGGCTGGCATCTCGGTCTATAGCCCCAAGGTGGATGCCGGTCAGATGAAGGAGATCGATCGGATTGTGGACGATGGCGATCTCGGCACGGGAAACTTCCGTGCGCGCTCGCAGGGCTACATCTACGTGATCGTATTCTGACGGGACACTCCGCGGTGCGTTTCTGATCCCTCCGTCCTCGGAAAACGTGGGGGACGTCCGTGCGCGTCAGCGCTTCGCCGCCTCGGCCAATGCCGCGAGGATCGCCTTCTGCGCGTGGAGGCGGTTCTCGGCTTGATCGAACACGATCGACTGCCGCGACTCGAGAACTTCGGCGGACACTTCCTTGCCGGTATAGGCGGGCAGGCAGTGCATGAAGTAGGCCTCGGGCTTGGCCAGTCGCATGAGTTCGCTGGTGACCTGGTAGGGTGCCATGGCCTTGAGCCGGTCGGCGGACTCGGCCTCCTTGCCCATGCTGACCCAGACGTCGGTGTAGACGACATCGGCGCCGGCCACAGCCTTGCGCGGGTCGTCGGTGTATTCGTAGCGGCCGGCCCAGCCGTGCTGGGCGAGAATGGTTTTCACCGCGGCGCCGGGTTCGTAGCCCTTGGGCCCACAGACGGTGACCTGCATCCCGAAATGGTTGGCGCCGACGAGCCAAGAGTTGGCGACGTTGCAGCCGGCGTCACCAAGGAAGGTGATCTTGCGGCCCTTCAACGAGTCGAGGAGATCGCCGCCCTTGGCCCAACGTTCGGCGAGCGTGAGGGCGTCGGCGTAGATCTGGCAGGGGTGGAGGAGATCCGTGAGGGCGTTGACGACGGGGATCGTGCCCCACTTCGCGAGCTCCTCGACCTCGGCCTGGTCGAACGTCCGCACGATCAATCCGTGCACGTAACGCGAGAGCACGCGCGTCGTGTCGGCGATGCTTTCGCCGCGGCCGAGCTGGATGTCGTTCTTGCTCAGGAAGAGCGGATTGCCGCCCAGCTCATGGATGCCGACTTCGAAGGAGACGCGGGTGCGCGTGCTGGACTTGGCGAAGATCATCGCCCACGTCTGCCCGGCCAAGACCGCCGGCCGCTCGGTGGAGCGGAGCCGTTTGAACTTCGCCGCCGAGTTGAACACGGCTCGCGCCTGTTCGGTGGAGAAGTCGGTCTCTTTCAGGAAGTGCAGCATCGTTGGAAAAACGGCCACGCTGCCGGTTTCCCCAAGCGTGGACGAGGAAAAAGTGGATGCTCCTCGGGTTTGGCGCGGATGGATGGGCTTCGGCCACGCTCCCGCGCGCAGGGGGCCTCCGCGAGAGTGGGAGACCGGAGCCGGGGCGGAAAGGCGGCGTGGCTGCGCCGATTTCTCCGTCTGAAGCCGCTGGCCGGCTGGAGGTTGGCGAAGGACGCCCCTTGCGCTTCGCCACCCGGGAATCTCGTGCTGCGCGCGCTTCAGTTCGCGGGCAGGCCGGCGATCCAGGCGAGCGACCCGGCCTGCCACGCCTCCCAGCTTGGACCGCTGTAGAAGACGCCGTTGTATTGAAAGCCGTGGCCGCCGTCAGGCAGCTCAAGCAGGACGTGCGGAACGTTTCGGGCTTCCAGTGCCGCGGCGAGCGCGCGGCTGT
Source organism: Verrucomicrobiota bacterium (assembly GCA_023447015.1). GTDB lineage: Bacteria > Verrucomicrobiota > Verrucomicrobiia > Opitutales > Opitutaceae > CAJCBL01. Next base: position 1,661 of record JAEXPG010000376.1, on the reverse strand, counting down.
TCCCGATCGTAACGATGGCGTCGTCCACGGCATGGGCGAGGTACATCGGTGGGGTCGCGGAGGTGACATTCAGCTCGGCGGAGAACCGCTGGATCAGTGTCGGGGTGGCGTTCCACGGTCCGAACAGATTGTCGCGCGAGAAGCCGTGGGTGAGCGCGTCCGTCATCGATACGAGCGGATAGACGAGCACGGCGAAGTCGGGCCGGGAGGAGACGCGCTCGACCGGGTCCGCGGCCTGCGGATTGCCGGTGTCGGAGAGGGTCGAGGCGGAGGCGGCGAGGTGGCCGCCGGCGGAGAAGCCGATGATGCCGATCTGTTGTGGGTCGAGTCCGAGTGCCGCGGCGTTGGCGCGGAGGAAGCGGAGCGCGCGCTTGGCGTCGAGCAGCGGCACTTCGGGCCGGCCGGCGGGCAGCCGGTAACGGAGGGTGCAGCCGGTGATCCCGTGGGCGCGGAGCCAGGCTCCGATGTCGACCCCTTCGGGGCCCAGCATCCAGCCGCCGTAGCCGCCACCGGGGCAGATCACCATCGCCTTGCCGCTGCCGCTCGCGGCCCGGTCGAGCGTGAGGCTGTTGTAGGCCTCGGCGGGCTCGGTCCCGCCGCCGCCGATCGGAGCCTGCTCCGCCCAGAGCGGGAGCTCGCGCGGGCCGGTCTCCGCGGCCTTCGGATCGAACCCGTGGGCGACCTCGAAGCCGTCGGAGTAGCCGTCGCCGTCGGTATCCGGCGTTTGGATTGCGGTGCCGAGCCGGGACTCCTCCCAGTCGTTGAGACCGTCGCCGTCGGTGTCCCGGTCGGCGACGCTCACGCGCCAGAACTGCGGTTGCGCCCCTGTGGCTCCGGCGGTGCGGACGACGACGGAGATGGCGGCGCCGGTGCCGGAGCGCGCGGTGGAGAACGGCGTCCAGGTGCGCAGGTCGGCGCTCGACTCGATCTGGTACGATTTGCCCGCGGTGCCGAACCAGCGCAGCACGAGGTTGCTCGAGGAGTCGGTGGCCGCAGCTGCGGTGAAGCGGCTCGCCGCCGAGGTCGGGTCGGTGCCGGCGAGCGACTCCGTGAGATTGGATGCGCCGTCGCCATCCGGGTCGGCCGCGGGCGCGCCGGCTGTCGGGTAGAGCGAACTCCAGACATCGGAGACACCGTCGAGGTTGCGGTCGAGCGTGGCCGCCAGCGGCGCAGCGCCGGCGGCGGCGAACGTCGCGCAGAGGAGGAGTCGGAGGGGCGTCATGGTGGGCGAGCCCGCATCACGGCGATGCGATGGCGGGCTGAAGGGCGAGCGAAGTGCGAACGGCCGGCCGGGGTCAACGCCGCCGCGGATCCGCAGCTCCGCCGGTGTGCTTTCTTACGGCGTGTTCGCGAATCCGACGCGGTCGGGGATTCCGTTCTCCTCCGCGCCTCCCTCGCTCCGTCTGTTCCCGGCGTCGGCGGGGCCGTAGGTCGACTCGTGGCGGTCCCGAGGCCGGCCGGGCTCCTTCTGCGCCGCCGAAGGCCCGACGACAGCGTCGTTTGCCGGATGCTGCGGGTGCGGCACGGCGGCGGCGCTTGTCCATCCGCGGGCGCTGCCGCGTCGGTTGGTGGCCAGGGACTCGGAGTCCCTCTTCACTGCAGGAGGGCGAGGTCTCGCTCAGGGCGCGGAGTGACGGATCGGCGTCCGGGGGGGGGGGGGG
>JAEXPG010000290.1 GCA_023447015.1 Verrucomicrobiota bacterium | reverse complement strand
CCCGGCCGGTTTGGCTGGTGTCGGCAGGGCGGGCTTAAACCCCGCCCCACCCTTCGGAGAAGGGGCTCACTGCTTCATCCTCCGGAGCTGCTCGAACAGCGTGGCGAGATCCTGGATCCGTTTGTCGTCGGGCCGGCGGGCGCGCTGGGCGTTCACGATCGGCGCGAGCGTATCGAGGTCGACCCGGTCGCCGGCGGGACCGCCGCGGAGCTTCTCGGCCAGCGCGGCGGCGGTGCCGGCGAGCTGGAGACTCGGCGAGGATCGGTCGAAGGCGGCGGCGCGGGGTTCGTAGGGCAGCGTCCAGGAGCGCTCGACCATCGTGCGCGTGGTGGGATCGCGGAAGCGGACAAAGACCTCGCCGAGCTCGCCCTCACCCTGCGGCAGCGCTTCGACCTCGTACACGGCGACAGCCGCTTCCTCGGAGGAGATCTCGGCGGCGTCGACGGCGTCGTTGCGGAAATCCTCCTCGCGCAGGCGGTGCTTCTCGAAACCGACGAGACGGTAGCGGCCGACACGAGCGGGGTTGAAACGCACCTGGAGTTTCACGTTCTCGGCGGCGGGACGGAACGCGCCGGCGAGCTGGCGGGCAAAACCGGCATCGGCCGCCTCGGTCGAGTTGAGCACATAGTAGCGGCCATCGCCCTTGCGGGTGAGCGCCTCGAGCACGTCGTCGTCGACGCCCTCCAGACCCACGCCGCAGGCATCGAACGCGATGCGCTGGCTGCGGAGCGACTCGACGGCGGCGGCGAGGCGCTCGGGGTCGGCGTTGCCGAGGTTGGCGGCGCCGTCGGTGAGGAGGACGATGCGGTTCTGCGCGGTCGTCGCGAAATGGCGGCGGGCAAGCTCGCCGCCGAGCTTGAGCGCCTCCTCAAGGTTGGTGCCGCCCTCGGCCGGAGTGCGGTCGAGGAGATCGAGCGTCTGGTTCGCGTGGTTGCCGTCCAGCGCCTCGGCCAGCAGGCGCGGCTGGCGGGCGAAACCGATGAGCGTGACACGGTCGGCCGGTCCGAGCAGACCGACGAGCGTCTGAAGCGCGGCACGCACGGCGGCGCGGCGGTCGGGGCGCTCCATCGAGCCGGAGGTGTCGAGCAGCACGGTGAGGTTGAGCGGCGTGCCGCCGCCGCGGCCGGTGGCCGGCACGCGCACGGCGAGGCGCACGAGATTGCGCTGCTGCGCGAACGGATGCGCGGACTGCTCGAGGCGGCAGGAAACCTGTTCGCCCGCGGCCGGCGCGGGATCGCCGTAGTCGAAGGCGTTGTAGAACTCCTCGGGGCGGATCGAGGCGGCGTCGGGCACGCGGCCCGAGTTGAGCGCGGCGAGCGCGAGCTTGAAGGAGGCGTCGCTCACGTGGAGCGAGAACGTGGAGACCGGCTCCTGCGCGGCGCTGACCTCGTCGGCGGTGGGCGGCGGCGGAGCGGGTTTCTTGGCGAGGGGCTGGTCGATTGCGGGAGGAGGTGGCGCAATAGCGCCATCCAGCACCTCTTGCACCCGGGCGAGCTCATCGGCAGAAACCGGCTGCGAATTCGCCGCCACATTGGCGTCGCCCGGGCCCATACCAGCGGAAGTCGCCGAGGGATCGGGACGCTTCGGCCGCTTCTGGGGGCGGTTGCCTTTCAGGAAGCTCTTGTCCTTGGTGACCTCGAAGGGCGAGAGGACGACGATCTCTTCGTCCTTGTCGACGGCATTCTCGCCACCGAGTCCGCCCAGAGCGACGGGAGCGCTGGGTGCGGGCTGCGCGGCACGGCCGCCTCTGCGCTTGGAGAGGAAGCCGTCGTGCTTAGCGGTGGGTGGTGCACCAGCGAAGTTTCCGAAGGTGCCACCGGTCTCGCTCCCCGTGGTGTAGTCCAGCATGGACTTGTTGCCGGTCGCGCCGACATCCTTCATGAACTCGTTTGTCACAACAGTGACGGCGGAGCCGATATCCTTGAGCTCGGTATTGAGGCGGGTGCCGGCAAGGGTGGTGGCGGCGGCATAGCCGGTACGGGGCATGTCCTCCTTCACGACGAACGGATCCAATACTCCTGTCGCCCCATCATCGTCGGTTCCGGCGTAGCCGCGGGCGGCGCCCACCTCCACTTTGCGCTGCGGCAAGCCCCCGGAGGGGCGGCGGGGTGCCGCCTCCTTCTTCGCCTCTAGACCTGCAAGTTCGAGCATCGCCTCTGGCTTTGGGGCAATCCGCGGCGCAGCCGCGGCCTTCGGCACGGACCGGCTCATCGGGGCACTCGGCGGAACGGCCTTGATGACAGTGGTGATCTCCGAAAGTCCCACTGTGGCCATCGGCTCCGGAAGCTCCTCATCGGCTTCCTCCGCCGCCTTGTAGCGCGCGGACTCGAACCGCACGTCGGAGGCTTGGGACACATGGGACACCAGATCGTATTCCTCCGGCACCGTGCCGAGCATCCAGAAGCCGCCGATGCTGATCACCACACAGGCAGCAGCGGAGTAGAACCATTCGTTCCGCCACCACGGACGCTCGGTGGGACGCGGCAAGCGCACAGCCGAGGGTTTCGCGGACGCGGCAGGTTTGTGTTGCACAGTGGTTCGGCCGGGGTCGGCGCCCCCGGCTACAGGCGAACCAATCGCGGCGAGGAGTTTGGCGCGACGGGCAGGCGACAGGCGGAGCGGCTCGGCCTCCGGGGGTAGGGACGTTTCTCCGAAACGTCCGCTCTGCGCATCGCCCCCCTCCCCGGCTACAGCCTCCTGCAGTCTTCCGCTGCGGCGGTTTCGGAGAAACCGCCCTACCTCGCGATCCTGCTGCGCGGCCTCGGCGACAAGCCCGTGGACGGCTTCGATGCGACGCTTGAAGGCGGCGAGCTCGGGGCGGGCGGCGACGAGGTGTTCGAGCGCGGCGATCTCTTCGGTCGAGGCTTCGCCGAGGACCCAGGCGACGATGCGCGCCTCCAGCTCGGGGTCGGCGGGCGGGGGCGAAGTGGGAGCGTTGTGCTCGTGGTTCATGGCTTAACCCTCGCTTCCTTCGATGCCGGCGCGGCGGAGGCCGTCGGCCAGCGTTTTGAGGAGGTGGTGGAGACGGAAACCGACGTTGCCGGAACTCAGGCCGGTACGGCGTCCGATCTCCCGATACTGCAGTTCCTCGTGGTACTTGAGGTGGATGAGCTGGCGGGCCGCCGCGGGCAGCTCGGCAAGAAGCAGCCGGACGGTGCCGACGGCCTCGTCGCGGCCGAGCCGCTCGGCGGCGGGGCGGTCACCGTCGGAGGCGGCGTCGGGATCGAGCTCGGCCTCGTGCGGATGGTCGCGCAGGTGGTTGAGGGCGAGGTTGCGGACCGTGCGGTACAGCCAGGCGCGCGGGTTCTCGACCTCCGCCCACGACTGATGGAGGCGGAGAAACGCCTCCTGCACCAGCTCCTCGGCGACGGACCGGCGGCCCGTCAGCCCGAGCGCATAGCGCAGGAGTCCACTCTCCTCCTCCTCGAACAACGCGGCCAGACTGGGCGTCTCCGGATCCATGCGCGGGGTGTGCGCCGCCACCAGACGGGAAATACCCGGGGGAAGCGAGCAAACTTCGGCGGGGGCCGGGGCGTCCATGGCGGCGGGAGACAACAACGGCAGTCAGAGCCGACAGAAGGCAACGAAGGGAAACAAGGACGGAGGGACCGTCACGGCGCGCGTGGTGGCGAGGGCCGGCGGGTGGGGCTGTTGTGGAATCGAGGTTCCCATCGGTGTCTGCTGGAGCTGCGGAATTCGGAGCCGTGGTGGCTCCACCCTCTGTAGACACGCGAGCGGCGGGTTTCTTAGAGAAATCCGGAAGAAAGTGTGCGGAGGCCGGCGGAGCGAGCGACTGAGTGAATCGGAGAAGTCCAGGATCAACCGCAACGAACGTAGAGAGCGCAGAGAGCGATCTTTGTGCTCTTTGCGTTCTCTGCGGTTGAAACTCCGAGCTTCAGTCCGGTCGTCCCGACCTCACACGTGCAGCCGGCGGAGGCGCAGCGCCGCACGTGGTCTCGTCGTGGATGCCGATCTCAACGGTGCGGTAGCGCGGCGCACACCGGCAACGCAAGAGGGGGGAGTCCCACGCGACACCCGGCCGTCGAGAGACCGGGGTATGGCAGCAGGCCGGCCGGGCGAACTGCGACACACGGAAAAACGGGAGGGGCGCCGTACCCAGTCCGGCGCCCCTCGTTCCGACCAAACAAAGAGAATTCGTTCAGACGCCGGCGTAGGCGGAGAAGCCGCCATCGACCGGGATCACGGCGCCGGTGACGAAGCCGCTCGCCTTGTCGTCGCAGAGCCAGCGCAGCGCGCCGACGAGCTCCTCGGGCTTGCCGAAGCGGCGCATCGGGGTGTGGTCGACGATCTTCTTGGCGCGCGGCGTGGGCGAGCCGTCGGCGTTCCAGAGGAGCGCCTTGTTCTGCTCGGTGGAGAAGAAGCCGGGGGCGATGGCGTTGACGCGCAGGCCGGCCTCGGCGAAGTGCACGGCCATCCAGTTGGTGAGGTTGTTGAGCGCGGCCTTGGCGGCGCAGTAGGCGGGGACCTTCGTCATCGGGCGGTAGGCGCCCATGGAGGAGACGTTGATCACGGTCGCGCCCGGGCGGCCGAGGAGGAGCGGGAGGAAGACCTGCGTGGGCAGGATCGTACCCATGAAGTTGAGATCGAAGACGGCGCGGAAACCGGCCTCGTCGAGGTCGAGGAAGCTGCCCGGGCCGGTGGTGACGCCGGTGGAGGCGCCCTGCCAGGTCTCGGTGGCGGTGGTGCCGCGCGGGTGATTGCCGCCGGCGCCGTTGAGGAGGATGTCGACCCCGCCCCAGCGCTGCTGGATCTCGACGCGGGCGGCCTCGAGGGAGGCGCGGTCGAGGACGTTGGCCGCGAGCGACAGGGCCTCGCCGCCGGCGTCGCGGATCTCCTTGGCCACGGCCTCGCCCTTGGCGGCGGTGCGGTTGAGGATGGCGACCTTCACGCCGTCGGCCCCGAGCGCGCGCGCCATGGCGCCGCAGAGGATGCCGCCGCCGCCGGTGATGACGGCGACCTTGCCGGAGAGAGGAGAAATACGGGGGGTCTTCATGAACAGAAAGCGGGACGGGAACCGGAGAGGGCGCGGTTCAGGCGACGGGAAGGGGGCGGGGCTTGGCGCCGTCGAGGGCGACGCCCTTGCCGATGGCTTCCCAGAGGCCGTTGAGGTAGGCGATGCCGAGGGCGCGGTCGTAGAG
>JAEXPG010000277.1 GCA_023447015.1 Verrucomicrobiota bacterium | reverse complement strand
CTCCTACCGTCCGTCCATCGACGATCCGGAGCTCGACGGGCGTTTCATCCGTGCGCAGGAGGTCAGCCGCTATGTGGAGCATGGGTTCTTCGACTGTGGCCTCACCGGCCAGGACTGGATCCAGGAGAACGAGTCCGACGTCGTCGACGTCTGCGACCTGATCTACTCGAAGGCCTCCGCGCAGAAGTCCCGCTGGGTGTTGTGCGTGCCCGAGGCGTCGTCGATCCAGAAGGCCGAGGATCTCGCCGGCAAGCGCGTGGCCACCGAGTTGGTCGGCACCGTGAAGCGTTATTTCGAGAAGAAGGGCGTGAAGGTCGACGTGGAGTTTTCCTGGGGCGCCACCGAGGTGAAGGTCCCGGACCTCGTCGACGCGATCGTCGACATCACCGAGACGGGTTCCTCGCTGCGGGCGAACAAGCTGCGCATCGTCGACACGCTGCTCGAGACGAACACCAAGCTGATCGCCAACAAGGCCAGCTGGGCCAACCCCGCCAAGCGCAAGAAGATCGAGACGATCGCCATGCTGCTGAAGGGCGCGCTCGAGGCCGGCAGCAAGGTCGGCCTGAAGCTCAATCTCCCGAAGGCCTCGCTCGAGGCCGTTGTGAAGGCGTTGCCGTCCCTGCGCAATCCCACCGTCTCCCCGCTCACCAATCCCGAGTGGATCGCTCTCGAGACCATCGTCGACGAGTCCGTTGTGCGCGTGTTCATCCCGCAGCTCAAGGCGCTCGGCGCCGAGGGCATCGTGGAGTACCCGCTCAACAAGGTCGTCTATTGATCGCCCGCCGGCCCGCAACGGGCCGATGAATCCTTTTCCCGGGCCGGCGCGAGTTTCCTCGCGTCGCCGGGCGCGTTCTGCGAGGAGTTTTCCCGTGAGCATTGTCACTCTCGGACTGCTGCAACACACCTGCGTGTCGGACCCGGAGACCAACCTCCGGTGCACCCTTGCGCAGGCCGATGCCGCCGCCGCGCGCGGCGCGCAGATCATCTGCACGCAGGAGCTCTTCCGCTCGCAATACTTCTGCCAGAGCGAGGACTATAGGTGCTTCGACCTCGCCGAGCCGATTCCCGGCCGCACGGTCGAGCTCTTCCAGGAACTCGCCAAGCGCCGCGGCGTGGTGGTCATCGCCTCGCTCTTCGAGCGCCGCGCGCCCGGGCTCTACCACAACACTGCGGCGGTGATCGATGCCGACGGCTCGCTGATCGGCACGTACCGGAAGATGCACATTCCGGACGATCCGCTCTTCTACGAGAAGTTCTATTTCACACCCGGTGACACCGGCTTCCGCTCGTGGAAAACGAAGTTCGGCCGCATCGGCGTGCTGATCTGCTGGGATCAGTGGTACCCCGAGGCCGCGCGGCTCACCGCGCTCGACGGCGCCGAGATCCTTTTCTATCCGACCGCCATCGGCTGGCACCCGAAAGAGAAGGCGCAGCTCGGCGCCAAGCAACACGGCGCCTGGGAAACCATCCAGCGCAGTCACGCTGTGGCCAACGGCTGCTACGTGGCCGCTGTCAACCGCTGCGGTCACGAGGCGCCCGCCGGGGGCGACGGCCTCGAGTTCTGGGGCCAGAGCTTCGTCGCCGGCCCGCAGGGTGAACTTCTCGCCAAGGCCGCGGTCTCCGCCGACGAGACGCTGCTCGTCCCCGTCGACCTCGGCGCGCTCGACGACCTGCGCTGCCCCTGGCCGTTCCTGCGCGACCGCCGGGTCGATGCCTACGGCGACCTCACGAAACGTTTCCTCCGCTAACCTCCGCGCCTCCCTTTCCCCCGCGTGCCCGTTCGCAAAGCCAGTTCCCGCTCCGCCTCCACCGCCCCCGCCGCCACGCCCGCGGCGCTCGGTTTCCGCATGCCCGCCGAGTGGGAGCCGCAGGAGGCGATCTGGCTGTCGTGGCCCCACAAGCGCAAGACGTGGCCGAAGCAGTTTCGCCCGATCCCGCCCGCCTTCGCGAAGATCGTCGCCGCGATCAGCCGCTTCGAGGAGGTCCGCATCAACGCCGCCGCCGAACTCCAGCCGCGCGCCCGCGAACTCTGCGAGGCCGCCGGCGCGAAGTTCTCGCGGGTGAAGTTCTATGACCACCCGACCAACGACACGTGGTGCCGCGACCACGGCCCGATCTTCGTGAAGCACGCCAAGACCGGCGAGGTCGCGCTGGTCGACTGGGAGTTCAACGCCTGGGGCGGCAAGCACCTGCCGTGCGACCGCGACAACGCGATCCCCGCGCTCATCGCGAAACGCCTCCGCCGGCGCCGCTTCGTCGGCCCGATGGTGCTTGAGGGCGGCTCGCTCGACGTCAACGGCGAGGGCCTGCTGCTCACCTCCGAGCAGTGCCTGCTCCATCCGAACCGCAACCCCACGCTCACCATCGAGCAGATCGAGCGGAACCTGCGCGACTACCTCGGCGTGCACACGATCCACTGGCTCGGCCAAGGACTCGTGGGCGACGATACCGACGGCCATGTCGACGACCTCACGCGCTTCTTCAAGCCCGACGGCATCGTCACGCTGGTGGAGTCGAACAAGCGCGACACCAATTTCGCCGCGCTCGACGACAACCTCCGCCGCCTCCGGAAACTGCGCACGCCGGCCGGCCAGCCGTTCGACCTCGTCGAGCTGCCTGCGCCGAAGCGCGTCGCCTTCCAGGGCATCCGGGTGCCGGCCAGCTACGCGAATTTCCTCGTGCTCAACGGCGCCGTGCTCGTGCCGACCTTCCGCCAGCCGCCGGCCGACGACCGCGCCTGCGCGATCCTCGCCGCGTGTTTCCCCGGCCGCGAGATCGTGCCGCTCGATTGTTACCACCTCATCTGGGGCCGCGGCTCGCTGCACTGCATCTCGCAGCAACAACCGGCATGAAGGCCGGTCCTGAACGTAGCGGAAGCGCTTCGCTTCCGCCGGAACGGGAACCGTTCCGCTACGCCGCCCGTGGCTGGATCGCGAAGCGACTCTGGGCCGATCGCCACAGGCTGAGCGACTGCGCCGCCCAGCGGCGCAAACCACTTTCATGAACACCAAATCCCTTTCCCTCGTCCTCGCCCTCGGCGCGGCGTTTTTCGTGGCCGGCTGCGACACCATCGGCGAGCCGCTCGCCGAGCGCTTCAACCCGCCGCCGGTGAAACGCATCGTCGAGGCGGCGCCCGATCGCGCCTTCAGCGCCGCCGTGGCGTCGCTGAAGGAGATGGGCTACGTAATCCGCACAGCGAAGGCGAAGACCGGGCTGATCGAAGCGTACGGCCGGCTCGGCATCGACGACAGCTTCCGGTCCACGAATCAGCACAATTGCCGGGTGACCATCACCGCCACGCCCGATGGCGCGGCCGAGGTGCGGATCGAGGTGCGTGAGCAGCTCGAGGAGCGCACGGGCGCCGGTGCGATGCGGCAGAGCGAGCAGACGCTCCCGTTCGGCGGCATCCACCAGCGCTTCTACGACGAGCTGCAGAGCCGGTTGTGACTCGTCGGCCTCTGTAGGCCAGGGCGCCGACCTGATCCTTTCAACCGACCGTTCACGGTTTGATTCCGTGCACGCTGTGCTCTGCTGGCCAGCAGAGTGGTCGAGAATCCGAAGGGGTGGACCACGGAACGCGCAGATCGACACTGATCCGAGTCCACGGACTGAATGTGGAACTCAGGGAGTTAGGAACGGCCCGTTGAGCGCGGTGCGGGGCGAAGGCGGGGGGATCAGGGTGCCGCAGCACAGGCAGGTCACAGAGGCGGAGGAGGATGGCCGCAGCGCATTCTGCCGTTTGGCAGAATCTGCGGCGGCGGAGGATTTGGCGGAGGGTTGGAAACAAACCTAAGAAAAGGCGGACTCGCGCGTTTTGGTCTTCGAAGCGCGGCGACGCCTGCCCAGTCTGGCACGGGCCGGCGGTTCCGCCCCCGGTTGCTGCAACCCCAATTCCTGCTTTCCCATGAGAACCTGCTCCTCGCTGCGTGTGGTGCTGTGCGTGTTGGCTGTGGTCTGGCTCGGTGGTTCGGTCGCCGTCGCGGCCAGCTACGAGCAGACGGTGGCCACGGCGAAGGCGTTTGCGGCGGAGAAGTCGTGGGCGAAGGCGCAGGAGGCATATGCGGCCGCGCTCGCCGTGGCACCGGATGCCGAAGCAAAACGCTGGTGCGAGCTGGGGCGCGTCGACGCCGGTTGGCGGGAGGCGGGGAACAACGCTGGCAACGAAGCGCTGCTCGCGCGGATCGCGGAGTTCGAGAACCTCCTGGAGCGTTACCAGAAGCCGGGCACGGAGAAGGACGAGTTTTGGTTCGCGGCGATGGAGAGCTGGGCGGATTTTCGGGCGGCGCGTGAACTCGGCTCCTTCCGCGCGAGCCGCCTTCTGGAGGAGGTTGATTACCAGAACCAGCTCAACCGGAGCCGAGGCACTGGGGTGCCAGAGCGACGGGTGTCGCGCTTTCTCGATCTTTCCACGCCTCCGGATGCGGACCGGTTGACGATCTGCGAGGCGTTGGGCGAACAGCGTCCAACTGCCGAAGCGAGGGGCCGGTATCTTGAGTCGGTGCGTGCGCTCGTGGCGGACCCCGGTCGCCAGTGGAACCGGACCTTGATGGACCGCCTGATCGGGCAGGTGCGAACGGCGTCGCGGCTGGCGGAGAAGGCGGACGACCGGGCGTGGTTCGCGCTGGTGGCTCAATTGCTCACGGCGCCTCAGGCGGACACGAACGTCGCCAAGGCCGCACAGTGGCGCGAGGTGCTGGCGGCGGCGAAGGGCACACGGTGGGAAACGCTGGCGGCTGGCGCGGAGTTTTGTTGGCGGGCGGCGAGCGGGTGGGGGCCGGACCAAGCGGTGGGAGCGCCGGTCGATCTGGTGGTGCGTGTCCGGGAGTGCGATGCGTTGCTCGGCAGGATCTGGCCGGAGCTGCATCTCGACCGCTCGCCGGAAGAGATCGATTGGGCGGATAACGAGAAGGGCATCGAGGCGATCCACGGAGCTGCGGAGGGCTGGATGTATCCCGTCGTGCTGGCGCTGGGGCAGTGGCGCAGTCAATGGCGCGAGCCGAAGGTCGAGCTTTCGCTGCCGAAGCGGGTGCTGCCCGGTGCGGCGTTGACGGGCTACTTCGGGGCGACGGCGGTCGACTCGGTGGATTTCGCCTTGGTGCGGCTGACGCCGGAGGAGTGGTTTGTTTCGACCTGGTCCCGACTGCCGGAAGCGAAATCCAGAGTCCAGCAAGGCGAACCGCTGCGCCGGTGGAACGTCGCGGTCGGGGCGGCCGAACGGCTCGGATACCGAAGCGGCGGAATCGAGGTGGACGCCGCGTCGCTGACGCCCGGTTTCTACAAGCTGGTCGCTGAAGGCCGGACGATAGACCGCACGGTCAGGAGCACGCACTGTTTCCTGGTCTCCCGCGCGGAGGTGGCGCTGCTGAACGTCCTGGGCTCGCCTGCGGCGCTCCATTGCCTCGACGCAGAAACGCGCCAGCCGATCCGGATGGCGGATGTGACCGGCGTTGTCGGCGATTGCACCGAGTTGGGGACGAGCAGCCTTTCCGGCGCCACCGATGCGCTCGGGCACGCGGAGCTATCCTTCGGTGCTATAAACGGGAGCTACCGCGAGCGCCTGTTCGGCTATGTCGGTGGGCAACCGTTCGATATCGAGTGGCGCGGATCTCCGCTTTTCGTGCGCGAGCAGCCCGCCGAGGGGGATGTGATCCTCGATCGCGAGGTTTATCGGCCGGGCGAGACCGTGCGCTGGAAGCTGGTGCTGCGCGACCAAGCGGACGGGCGCTTCGCGATTCCGCCGGCCGGGACGAAGCTGAGGGTGTCGGTGGAGGTCGGCGACACGATGCTGCTCAAGGATCGCGAGTACGCGCTGAACGCCTTCGGCACGATCGCCGGCGAGGTTGCGTTACCGGAGACGCTGGCCCCGGGCTATGGAAACCTGCGCTTCTCGTTTGCCGGCGATGCGAAGCGGCGGATCACGACGGCGAGTTCGGCCGCCGGGTTCCGTGTGGAGTTCTATTGTCCGCCGGCGAGCAAGGCGGTTGTTGAGCTGGCGGGTGCGCCGGAGACGCTCCGCCCCGGGCGCGAGGCCGCGTTCCGGGTGATGGCATCCTATCTCTCCGGTGGGCCGGTGTCCGGTGCGACCGTGCGCGGACAGCTCACGTTTCACCGCTCCTATTTCGACGAGGACGACCCGCGCCATGCGGCGAAGCTGCGGCGGGCAGAGGCGACATTGCCGAAACCGCGCGAGTGCGTGGCCACGACCGACGAGTCGGGAGCCGCGGTCTTTCGCTGCACGCTGCCGGAGGATCTGATGGAGGGGACGAAGGTGGCCTTGAAAGGCACGGTTCTTCCTTCGGGTGCCGCGGAAGCAAAATTCGATCGGACCTTCCATGTGACGAGGACTGGCTATCTGTACGCGCCGTTCCAAGAAGGACGGACCGAGGCGGCGCTGCTTGGGAGCAATGTGATGTTCGGCGCCGTGATCCGGTCCGGCGATATGCGTGCAGTGGCGTTTTCCGGAACGGCGCAGATCGTGGAGTGCCGTTGGAACGAGGTGTGGCGCTTGCCTAGCGGGCGGATAGTGAGCGGCGTAGATGCCGCGGGACTGGGGCTTCGTTGGAAGAAGGACGATTCCGACTTCGAAAGCGAAGCTGCCACTGCGGACCGGCCGGAATGCTTGAACGCCGGCTATGAGGAGTCCGTTGTCGCGCAGATCCCGGCACGCGGGGACGCGCAGGGTAAGGTCGAAGTCCGGTACAAGCCGCTGCACGCCGGATTGTACCGGCTGCGGCTGATGCGGGACGGCACTGAACTCTTCACGCCGGAGTCGTCGCGAAGCATGACCATCGTCTGCGACGAGAGCACGACGGAGTTGGCATTGCCGCGCGCGGAGACAACGGTGGCGACTCTCGGGCCGGTCGTGAACGGTGCGCCGCAGCGGGTGCTGGTGGCCCTGCCGAAGAAGAACGTGCGCGGCTGGTTGCTGGTTGCCGGTGCGGATCGTGCCGTGGTGCAGCCCTTCGAGTTGAAGGAGTCGGTTGGAATTCTCACCGTGGACAATCCGCCGCGCTTCGAGGGGCGAGGGTCGGTTCGTGTGCAGCGGAATGGCGAGGAATATGCCGGTGGCTCGGCTGTGTTCGACGCCGCGGAGGCGGAGACAAAACTGCGGGTCTCCATCGAGCCTGGCGCGGCGCAGAGCCGTCCGGGCGATGCGGCGCAACTGCGGCTCGGTGTGCGGTGCGCACGCGAGGCGATGCAGCCGGCGGAGCTTTGTGTGGGCGTGGTCGACGAAGCAGCGGCAGCTCTGGGGCGAGGCCCCGATTGGCGCCTACAGCCGGCGTTTGCGGTTCGGGAACCGGTGTCGGCGGCTCTCAGTTTGGCGGAGCGGAGATCGACGAAGGCCGACGAGCCGAAGGATGGGCGCTGCGGGATTGCAGCGGCGGAGCTGTGGGCTGGAGCGCGGAACCGGCAGTGGTACTTCATGGAGAACTTGGCCGAACTCGCGCGGCTTGGGCCTTACGCGTGGGATGAGACGTTTGGGGCGGCCTCGCTCCCAGAACCGTTGATGTTCTGTAGCCTCGACAAGGCGCCTTCGTCAGCGCCGAGCCTGCGGCTTCGCACACGGTTTGACGCCACTGCGTTCTGGGCGCCGCAGGTCGTCACGGATGCGAAGGGGGAGGCGACGGTGCGCTTCCAGTACCCGGACAACCTCACGCAATGGCGGATCGAGGCCTATGCGGTGGGCGCAGACGGCAACTCGTTCGGGACGGCGACGGCGTTCACGCGGACCTCGCTGCCGTTCCAGGCACGGCTCAACCTCCCGCGGTTCCTGGTGGCGGGCGACAGCGCGGTGCCGTCGGCGACGTTGGTCAATCGCACCGAGACTGTGCTCACGGCGAACGCCGAGCTGGCGGTCGCCGGCGCAGTGGTGCCGACCGAAGCCGATCGGCTGGGGCGCTCGCGTCTCGCGGTGTCCGCGCAGGGCGAGGCGCCGGTGGAGTGGCCGGTGCGTGCGGGAAGAGCGGGCACGGCGGAGTTCACGCTCAAGGCCTGGGCCGGCGCGGAGAGCGACGGCATGAAGCTTTCGTTGCCGGTGTTGGAGAACGGAATCCTGCAGGAGACGGCGGCGAGCGGCCAACTCGCCCGCGGGGAGAAACAGCGTGAGCTCGTGCTCGCGTTGCCCGAACCGCTTGATCCGGCGCGAACGACGGCGCGCGTGCAGCTCACCGGCAGTCGGGCGGCGGCGATGCTCGACGCGCTACCGTACCTCGTGGACTACCCGTACGGTTGCGTGGAGCAGACGCTGAGCCGGTTCCTGCCCGCGGTGGTCGTGAAGCGCACGCTCGGCGAACTCGGCTTCGATGCGGCCTCCGTCGAGACGCGCATCCTCGGCAAGGAAACGGAGGCGGATGCCGCGCGTCGGGTGAAGACGGCCGGTCTCGGTCGGCTCGACGAAGTCGTGGCGAAAAGCCTGGCGCGGCTGGACGAGGCGCAGCGGCTCGATGGCGGTTTCGGTTGGTGGCCCGGTGCCGCGGAGGGCGATTTGTGGATGACGGCGTATGCGGCGTGGGGATTGAACTTGGCGCGCGGTGCGGGCGTCGACGTGCCGCCGCAGATGCTCGAACGGGCGAACACGGCGCTGACGACGGCGCTTTCCGACCGGAAGATGGATTGGAGCACCGCGGCTGGCGCCGATGCGCGGGCCTGGGCGTTGGCGGCGGTGGCCGAGGTGAACCTCGATGAACGCGGGGCAAAGCGGCGCGCCGAGGCGTGGGCGCAGGCGTACGCGGGGCGCGATGCGCTCACGGCGTCGGGGCGCGCGTGTCTGGCGCTGGCGGCGGCGAAGCTTGGTGCGGCGGAGGAGCGCGTGGTGCTGTTGCGCAATCTGGAGAACGGTCTGGTGCGCGATGTGGCCGCCGGTCCGGACGCGATGGTCCACTGGGGCTCAACCAGCGGGTACTGGCGGGCGCGCGAAGGCGCAGTGGAGGCGACGGCGTTGACCCTGCTTGCGTTGCTGGAACTCGACCCGCAGCACGCGTTGGTCGAGCCGGCGATGAGCTGGCTGGTGCTGAACCGCAAGAGCGGCAACTGGGAGAGCACGCGGGCGACGGCGCTGGCGGTGCTGGCGCTCTCGCGGTGCGTGCGGGTGCGCGGGGAGGCGCTGGGCGAGACGGAGGTGGAGGTGCTCGCGAACGGCGTGGCGGTCGGGCGCGTGAAGCTGAACCGCGAAACGTTGCTCTCCGGGGCGACGACGGTGGAGCTGCCGGTGGCGAAGCTGCGCGCGGGCGGAAACCGGGTCGTGCTCCGCCGGGTGGCCGGCGACGGACCGGCGTACGCGGTCGCGCTGGCGAAATCCTGGGCTGCGGGCGAAACGGTGCAGCCGGCCGGGCACCTGGCGCAGGTGGCCCGCGGGTTCGTGCGCCAGAAGGCGACGCCGACGCTGGTCGGCACGCTGCGGATCGAACCGGAGACGCTGTCGAACGGTGGCTCGGCGAAGACCGGCGAGGAAGTCCACGCCGTGGTGACCGTGACGGTGGCGAGCGATCTCGAGTACGTGATGATCGAAGTGCCGAAGCCGGCCGGCTGCGAGCCGCTCAATCCGCTCAGCGGCTGGGATGCGCGGATGCGGCGCGTGGCGGGCGGAGGACAGATGACGGAGGACGGCGCCGGGCGCCCGATCTACCGCGAGGAGCGCGACGAGAAGAGCGTGTTCTTCCTCGATCATCTCGAGGCCGGCACGTGGGAGCTGCGCTTCGGGATGCGCGCGGTGACCGCGGGCGATTTCCGGGCGTTGCCGGTGCAGGTCGAGGCGATGTACGTGCCGGAGATCCGGGCGAACAGCGACGCGCCCCGGCTGCGGATCGAGCGGCGGTAGGGCTGGCGTACCGACGACAGAGAGGGTCGAAGCGAACGAAGACCGAGGCCGGGGATCGGAAGACGCTCGCGGTGTGGCTGTGGGCCACGGCGGCGAAGTGGTTTGGGCCAGGTCGGCGCCCTGGCCTACAGCGGGCCGGACTCCTCCGGTGTGCGGAGGCATTCCGGACGGCTCGGAGAGCCGTCCCTACCGAGAGCGGCCGGAGCTCTGCGTTCTCGGTGATGAGGATCTCCCGCCGCTTCGGTCTTTGTTCTCTTCGTTACCTTCTGTCGTCGGCTGTTTTGGCGGCCGTGATGGCGGAGGCAGACGCCGTGGCCGGCGACGGCGTCACGCCTGGGGGTCCATCTCGGCGCTGGACTCGAGCAGCAGCGAGTCCAGCAGCCCGCCGCGTTTCATCCCGGCGGTGATGCGGCGGCGGATCTCGTGCAATTGGCGGCGGTGCACGCGCAGGTGCGAGACGCTCAGGCAGTGCCAGCGGTGGAGGTCGAGGTCGCCGAAAAGCGGATGCCGGTGCAGGCCGGTGCGTTCGGGCCCGAGCTCGGTTTCCACGAGGCGGGGGTAGTCGCGGCCGAGGGCGCGCAGCGTCGACATGGTCTCGACTCCTTTGGCGCCGCGCGGCCGCATGGCCTTGCGGGTGAAGGGCTCGGGCGGTTGCTGGCCGCGGCTGAGGAAGATCAGGGTGCGTCCGATCGCCTCGCCCACGAGCACCGCGTGCTCGACCACCATGGAGGCCGACCAGTGGCGTTCGTCGTCCTCGAGGCCGATGCTCGGGGCGACCGAGACGCGGCGGACGAAATCGTCGGCCGAGAAGCGGCCGCAGATCTCCTCGATGCGCCGGACCTCGATCTGGAAGTCGCTGGTCGCGCGCTCGAACGAAGTGGTCCGGCAGTAGGCCGGGAACGCCACATAGCGGGCGACGAAGTCCTGGTACCAGGGCAGGCGCTCATCGTCGGCCTTGGCTCCGGGGGCGGTATCGTCGGTCTCGTCCATGCGTACGGGTGGCACGCTAGGGTTGAGCAGGGAATTGGCCAGCCCGGAGAGGGAGGGAGCCACGGCTTGCTCAGAGGCGGTGGCGATGGCGGCGAGGAAACGGTTGCTGTGGGCCGGGGGCTGTTCGGCCGCAGAGCGGGCTTTGCGGCGGGGTTGCCGCCGGTGGGCCTCGATGGCGGCGGGCATGAGCCGGGAGACCGTGTGCTGACGGCGGGGCTGGGCCGTGGCGGACGGTCCATTACGCCCGGCTGAACCGCGGGGTCAGCGCAGGCGCGCGGCGATGCGGCGGAAGACGGTCTCGGGGTCGAGGCCGTGGGCGGCGCGCAGGATCTCCACGTTGCTGCCGTGTTCGACGAACTTGTCGGGCCAGGCCACGCGTTCGACCGGTGTGTTCACGCCGGCGTCGGAAAGCGTCTCGAGGACGGCGCTGCCGAAACCGCCCATGGCGACGTTGTCCTCCATGGTCACGATGAGGCGCGCGGTGCGTGCGTGGGCGAGGAGGAGGTCGTGGTCGAGCGGTTTGACCCAGCGGGCGTTGACGACCGCGGCGCGCAGGCCGAGTTCGCGTTCGAGGCGGTTGGCGAGGGCGAGGGCGTCCTGCACCCAGGGGCCGAGGGCCCAGAGGGCGAGATCGGCACCCTCGCGCAACACCTCAGCCTTGCCGACCGGGAGCTCGACCGGGTGCTCCTTGACCGGCACGCCGGGGCCGGCTCCGCGCGGGTAGCGCAGGAAGACCGGACCGGGGTGCTTGAGCGCGGTGTGGAGCAGGTCGGCGAGTTCGTCCTCGTCCTTGGGCTGCGCGATGGCGGCCTCGGGGACGTTGCGCAGATAGGACAGGTCGAAGAGCCCGTGGTGGGTGGGGCCGTCGTTGGGCGAGAGGCCGGCGCGGTCGAGACAGAAGACGACCGGGAGCCGCTGCAGGCAGACGTCGTGAACGACCTGGTCGTACGAGCGCTGGAGGAAGGTGGAGTAGATGGCGACGACGGGCTTGATGCCCTGCGCGGCGAGTCCGGCGGCGAAGAGCACGGCGTGCTCCTCGGCGATGCCGACATCGAAGAATTGGCGGGGCAGTTCCTGGCCGAGGGCGGAGAGCCCGGTGCCGCTCGGCATCGCGCCGGTGATGCCGACGACGCGGTCGTCGAGCCGGGCCTCGCGCACGAGGGCGCGGCCGAAGACGTCCTGGTAGGCCGGTGGCGCGCCCGCGGCGGCGTGGCCGTTGCCGGTGGAGATGTCGAAGGGGCTCGTGCCGTGGAAGCGCTCGGGGTGTTCGCGGGCGACCTCGTAGCCTTTGCCCTTCTTGGTGAGAACGTGGACGACGACGGGACCCTCGGCCTGCTTCGCGAACTCGAGGTTCTTGACGAGCATCGGGATGTCGTGGCCGTCGATCGGGCCGAGGTAGCGCAGACCGTATTTCTCGAACAGCGAGGACTCGACGAAGAAGTCCTTCGTCTCGCGTTTCCACTTCATCCAGATCTGGTGGAGCCGCTCGCCGCGCGGGGTGCTGCGGAAGAACTCCTCGATGTCGCGGTAGAGCCGGTTGTACGTCGGGCTGGTGGAGAGCTCGTTGAGGTACTTCGCCATCGCGCCGACGTTGCGGGCGATCGACCATTCGTTGTCGTTGAGCACGACGACGAGGCGCTTGGTCGCGTGGGTGATGTTGTTGAGCGCCTCCATCGAGATGCCGCAGGTGAATGCGGCGTCGCCGCAAAGGGCGACGACGTGCTCGTGCGTGCCGAGGAGGTCGCGGGCGGTGGCGAGGCCGACGGCGGCCGAGAGGGCGGTGCCGGCGTGGCCGGCGCCGAACGCGTCGTGCGGGCTCTCGGCGCGGTTGAAGAAGCCGGAGAGGCCGCCGGTTTTGCGGATCTTCCGGAAATCCTCGCCGGCGCGGCCGGTGAGCAGCTTGTGGACGTAGCCCTGGTGGCTGACGTCGAAGACGAACTTGTCGCGCGGGGTGTCGAAGACGCGGTGCAGCGCGATGGTCAGCTCGACGACGCCGAGATTGGGGCCGAGGTGGCCGCCGTTGCGGGCGGTGACCTGGATGATCTCGTCGCGGATTTCCTGGGCGAGATGCGGCAGCCATTCGGCCGGCATCGCCTTGACGTCGGCCGGGCTGTGGACCGTGGCGAGCAGGTTGGCGGGCGGCGGCGGCGGGGCCGGCTTGGCGGCGGACTGGGCGGCGCTCATGGCGGGGCGCTCAGCGCTCGGCGCGCTCGGGACTGAAGGTTTCGAGCGCGACGGTGTCGCGCGTCTTCTTCAGCTGGTCGATCTTGAGCTCGGCGTCCTTCAGGCGGGCTTCGCAGACTTTCAGGAGCTTGGTGCCCTCCTCGTAGCGGGTGATCAGCTCGGCGAGCGGCACCTGGCCTTGCTCCATCGAGTCCACGATGGACTCGAGGCGGCTGAGGGCATCCTCGAAACTGGGCTGATCCGGCTGCTTGGCGGCGGGCATTGCGGCCGAACGATTGGGCGCCACGGGGCGCTTTTCAACCTACTTTCCGCGGGCCGAGCAGGGGCCCAGATCCTCACAAGAGATCCGGCTTGCGCCGGTTCCTTCAGGCCGGGATGTCGCCCCGGCTTCTCCGATGGGCCACCTCAACGCGGTGGCCTACAGCAGACACCATTCATGCGCCCGCATCGGCGAATGGTGATTATCAGGGGCGGGGGCGCTTCGGCAGGGGGCGGCTGGCCGACTTGGCGTCGCCGGCGTGGGGTC
>JAEXPG010000211.1 GCA_023447015.1 Verrucomicrobiota bacterium | reverse complement strand
GCCTCCTGGAGATCCGTCGCCGCCCGGTTGAGCGGCCAGTGCTTCACCAGGCCGGCATGCGAGCGCAACCGGTGCGCCGCTTGCGCGACCGCGGTGTCGTCGCCCCGCCCGGCCGCGCCCCGGAGCTCCGCCAATTCCCGCTCCAGCGTCGCCACGTACTCGTGTTTCAGCCGAGCGATCGCCGCCCCATCGCCACGCCCGAGGTAGCGGAACACCGAATCGTCGAACTCCGCCGCCTCATCCCGCGCCGCTCGCGCCTCGCGCACCAGCCGCGCGATCGTCGCCTCATCGAAAGGTTTGAGCGCAAAACCATCCATGCCGGCCTCGCGGCACGCCCGGCGCACGTCGTCGCTGTCATGCGCGGTGGTCGCGAGGATCACCGCCTCTGCCCCGCCGGGAATGGCGCGCAGTTCGCGCGCCACCGCGCCCCCTTTGGCGCCGCGCAACTCCCAGTCGAGAAGCACCAACTCGCACGCCGCGCGGCGAAACGCCGCCACCGCGGCCGCACCGTCGCCCGCCAACTCGACCCGATAGCCGAGCTGCTCGGCGATCCGCTGGGCCACGAGCCGGTTGAACTCCTGATCGTCGACCACCAACGCCCGTCCCGCCGGGTCCGCCACGCCCACCGGCGTGCCCGCGCCGACGTCGCGCGTACCGCCCGCCGGTGCCGTTCGGCGCGCCAACCGCACGCGCAGATAGAACGTCGTGGACTTCCCCGGTTCGCTCTCGATTCCCACACTGCCCCCGAGCAGCTCGGCGAGCAGCCTGGACGTGGCAAGACCGAGGCCGGCGCCCGGGGCGCCCTCCGCTCTCGCGCGCGAGCCGCGCACAAACTTCCGGAAGATCAGCTCCTGCTCCGCGGCGGGCACCCCCGGACCGTGGTCGGTGACATTGAACGTCACCTCGACTTCGCCCTCCGCCCCCCCACCGCCCTCGGCGAACTCGACCACGATCGCCACCGGACTCCCGGGCGCGTGGCGCAGGGCGTTGCCGACAAAGTTCTCCAGGATCGTGCGCAGCCTCGCCTCTTCGCCATGGAACCACCAGGGGCCTCCGGCCGGCAGGTCCGTGCGGATCGTCGTGCCACGCTCCTTCGCCTGAGCCGCGAACACCCCGGCCACATCGCCCACGAGCATCCCGAGCTCGAACACCCGCGGCGCCGGTGCCGCCGCGCCGAGCTCCAGTTTCGAGAACGCGAGCACGTCCTCGAACACCCGGTTGAGCGACCGCGCGCAGGATCCGAGCGAGCCCGCCAGCTCCGCGGCCCGTCCGGTCAGGCCCGCCTCGTTGAGCATTGTCGCCAGACCCGAAACGCCGTTGAGCGGGTTGCGGATCTCGTGGCTGATGTTGGCGAGGAACTCGCTCTTCGCGTCGTTCGCCAGCGCGAGCTCCCGCGTGCGCTCCTCGACCATCCGGTTCAGGCGCCGCGCTTGGCGTTCCAGCCGCCGGATCCGCGCCTGCACCAGCAGCAGCGTGGCGACGACCAGCAGGCCGGCACCGCCCGCCAGCGCGGGCCACCGGCGATACCACGGGGCGGCGATCGCAAATTCGTATCCATACTCCGGGCCCGTCCGACCGGCCGGATCGATCGCGCGCACCGCGAGCCGGTACCGGCCCGCGGCCAGTCCGGTGAACTCGCGCACCGTCGAGGCGCGCGGCTCGCCCCACTCCGTCTCGACCGGCTGCAGACGAGTCTGGAACAGCCGCTCCTCCCCGGGTGCCGCCACCCGCCGCGCGGCAAAGCTGAAACGCAGCACGCCGACCTCGGCGCCGAACTGCCGCACGGTTCCCGGAAGGTCCACCGGCACCCCGCGGCCCTCCGCGACCACCTCCGTCCAGCGCACGCCCGCGGGAGCCGGGGCAACCCCGGGGCTTTCCGCGCAGAGAAGCCCGCGGGCCCCGCCCAGCCAGAGCGCGCCGCCGAGCACGTCCAGACTCTGCGCTCTACCTTGCAGCGGCCGCAACGAAACCTCCAACGGTTCAAGCCGCACCCCGCCATCCGGCTGCAGCCCGACCCGCATCACCTGCGCGGATCCGTCCCGGTTCAACCCGCGCCGCCCGACAACCCAGTGGACCGTCTCGCCGGCAGGTTCACGCTCCGCGGCCAACCCGAGGAAACCCTCCGCTCCAGCCAACGGCACAAACCCGCGGTCCGGCACCGCCCGCAAAATTCCGGCATCGGTGAACGCGACGACCTGCGCCCCGATCTGCCCGAGAGTCGGCCGCCGCACGCCCGCCGGCATTCCTTGGCCGGGAAGAAACCGCGCGACCGGTCGCAGATGGGGCCGCACGCCGTCCTCCTCCACGAGCCGATAACGCACGATCCCGTCGGCGATCGTCGAAACCCAGACATCGCCCGCCGAATCCTCCACGAGCGACACCGGCATGTCCCCCAACTCGGCGCCAAGCTCGCGAGCCGCCCAGCCTCGGGGCGTCGCCTCGAGCGCCTTCACGGCCGCCCCTTCCGTGAAGTACAGCCAGTGCGGCCGACGACGCGAAGCCGCCAGGCAGAACACGTCCGCCGACACGAAACGTTCCTGCATCCAAGCGTCCGCCGTCTCTCCGCCCCGCCCCAGCCGCCACACACCGCCGACCCCGCCCACGAAGACCTCGCCGTCGACCACGGCCGCATCCCATACGACCGTGTCGAGCGGGAGGACGCGCGCGTGCGCCGGTCCGCCATCCGCGGCCCCTGCGCCCAGAACCGACGCGCCGCGGGCGTGCACCACGATGGTGTCACCGCCGGCCCGCAACACCCGCCGCACCGGCTCCGGCATGAGACCATTGCGCAAGTCGAACAGCGAGGTGCGGCCCGGCTGCCGAATACAGGCCCAACCCTCCGGCAGTCCAACCCAGAGCCGGTCCTCATCGTCAGCCCAGAGCGAGTGCACCTGATCGGACGGGAGCCCCTCGTTGCGCCGCCACACGGCCTCGAGCACGCCGCCTTCCGCATCCGGCACCACCAACAGCACGCCGCGCAGGAACGTCCCGATGGCCACCGTCCCCGACTTCAGACGCACCGCGCACACCGGCATCGTCCCCGCGAGCGCGGCGTCGATCCTCGGCTGCGGCAGCCACCGGCCACCGCGCCGGAGAAACACCGCGTTCCCCGTGCCGAGCACGGTGCCATCGTCGAGCGGCGACAGTTCCGGATCATCCGAACCGCCACGCCCCCCGGAGGGCGGCAACACCCACACCACGTCGCCGGCGGGCAATTCGGTTTCTCCGACCGTGAGCGCCGGACCGTTCGCCTCGACGCGTACCAGACCGCGGCCGCGTTGGGAGAACCACACGGCGCCGGGGGAAAACTGCAGCGGTTGCAGGCGCGGATCAGCCGGCAGCGACCACTGCTCCATCCGCTTCCCGTCCCAACGCAGCACCTGCCGCTCGCCGACGAAGGTCGCGCCGGACGGCGTCGCTTGCACATGCCAGAATCCATCCGACGCGCCCCGGCCCGGCGGCAGTTGCGACCGCAGCGAGACCGGCCGGAGTTCACCCGAGGACTGCCGCTCCAGCCGCCCGAGATCGCCCACCGCGCCAAACCAGACCACATCCGCCCCGGCCTCGCCATCCCGCGGGGCCGCGCACAGCGCCCGGACCGCGTAACCACCGGCGAGATCGAGGCGACGAACCCTCGCACCATCGGCGACAAGCAGCTGGTCCGCGCCGACAACCAGTTCGCCATCGGATGTCGCGGCGAATGCCCAGACCGGTCCCTTCGCCTGTTCGTCGGCAAGATCATGAAACTCGATCAGCGGCAGCCCGCGCTCGGCCCGCAGCAGCACCGCCGCACCGGCCAGCACGAGCAGCAGCGCGCGCGCAGCGGCGGGGAGAGCTCCTTCGAGTGTGGGTGGCCGGACCATGGGTTTGATGCGACAGCGAGATGAGCACGCTGGGCGGAAACTACGGCGAATGCGAGCCGCCGGCGCGGGCGCGTTTAGGCAAAATTGATCAGCCGCGACGCTTGGCACGACCATGCGATTCACGCTTCCTCGATTGCAGCCGCCATGCGCCATCACCCCAAACCTACACGTAGCATCACCCCCGCCCGGCTCTGCATTCCGGCGCTCGTATTCCTCGCCGTCGGCCTGCCATTCACAGCTCCGCCGGCCGCACACGGACAGGCCTCCCCGGCGGCCGCCACGCGCAGCTACTCGGCCGGCTCGATCCGCGGCGTGATCGTCGTTGGCGAGCGCACCCTTCCCGCCGCCGGGGCGACGGTGCGCGTCGGCGGAACCGGCATCGACGCCCAGACCGACGCCGCTGGCGCTTTTCGCCTGCCGCGGGTGGCCCCGGGCACCTACGACCTGATCGTCACCGGCGAGGGGCTCACCCCCATCCGCATCCTCGATGTCGTCGTTCCCGCCGGACGCACCGTCGAATTGAGCCAGATCCAGGCCCCGGAAGGACCGCGCGACGGCGTCTACCAACTCGACGAATATCCCGTGCACGCCACAGTCCGGAGCGACACCGCGCCGAGCCTCGACCCGGAGATCATCGCCCTGCCCAACTTCGTGGTCACGCCGAGCCACTACGGCGTCGTGCAGGACCGGGTGGATGTCGCCGCCACGCTCACCAGCGACGAGCTCGCCGCCCTGCCGCAATTGGGCGAGGACCTCTACCGCACGATCAGCCGCCTGCCCGGGCTCAACGCCGACGACATCTCCGCGAAATTCTGGGTGCGCGGCGCGCCCAACAGCCAGGTGCTGGCCCGTTTCGACGGCGTGGACCTGATCGAGCCGTTTCACCTGAAGGACTTCGACGGCGCGATGTCCATCATCGACCTGCAGACGATCCGCAGCATCGACGTCACCACCGGCGGCTTTACGACCGACTACGGCGACAAACTCGCCGGCGTGCTTGTCATGGAGTCGCAGTCCTACGCCGGCGGTCTCGCCAACAGCCTCGGCGCCAGCATCACGAATGTCCGCGGCACCAACCAAGGCTCCTTCGCGGGCGGCGACGGTTCCTGGATGGTGGCCGCCCGCCGCGGCTACCTCGACCTCGCGCTCGCCATGACCGACGTCGGCGACATCGTCCCCCCTCGCTACTACGATCTCTCGGCCAAGACGGAGTACCGGCTCGGCGACGACCACACGTTCTCGCTGCACGCCCTCGTCGCCGGCGACTCGCTCAAGAGCAACAAGGCGAACGAGCTCGTCGGCAACGACGACACCAGCGACGAGCATCTCGACAGCACGTACAACAGCGCCTACCTCTGGGGCCGTTGGCGGGGGCGGTTCGGCGAGAAACTCGCGGGCGAGGCCGTACTCGGTTACGCGCATCTCGACTGGAAGCGCGAAGGCAACGCGCTCTTCTACGGCACGAACCCGTTCGCCGTGCGGGACACGCGCTCGCTCGACCAGCTCGATTTCCGCAACGACTGGACCTACACCGCCTCGCCGCGGCTCCTCTTCCGCGGCGGTGTGCAGTTCCGTACCGGCGAGGCCGACTACGACTACTGGCTCAGCCACGACCGCTGGATCGTGCGCAACGGTGTCTGGTACCGCGACGAGCGCCGGATCGACCGGAGCCTCGCCCCGGACGGCGACTACTCCGCCGGCTACCTCGCGGCAAGGTTCCAGCCCTGGGCGCCACTGGTGGTCGAGCCCGGTGTGCGGTGCGACGACTACAGCTACGGCGGCGGATCCCACACCAGCCCACGCCTCAACGTGGCGTACACGGCGGGCCGCACCACCGTGCGCGCGGCATGGGGCCTCTACCGTCAGGCGCAGGGGCTGCACGAACTCTCGCTGCGCGACGGCGAGAATGCCTTCGCCGAGGCCGAGCGGGCCGAGCAACGCGTCATCGGCGTCTCGCATCTGCTGTCCTGCGGCATCGGGCTCCGCCTCGAGGCCTACGAACGCCTCGTCGCCAACCCGCGCGACTACTCGCTCAACCTCGTCCACGCCTCCGAGGCGTTTCCCGACGCCTACGAGGACCGCCGCCACCTCGCGCCGGATCGGGCTCGCGCCCGCGGAGTGGAGCTCACCGCCGAGTATCGCGCCGGCAAGCGCTGGGGCTGGAGCGCGAGCTACGCGCTCGCCCGGACCGAGGAGCACATCGCCGGCCGCTGGGTGCCGCGCATCCGCGACCAGCGCCACACGTTCTACCTCGACGTCACCTACTCGCCCGCACCCAAGTGGCAGCTCAGCGCCTCCTGGCAGTTCCACACCGGCTGGCCGAAGACCGATGTCGGCTACTTCATGGTGCCGAACAACGAAGGCGGGCAATACCCGGCGTTCTACTACAAGGCCACCAACGCCGAGCGACTCCCCGTCTACCACCGCCTCGACCTGCGCGCCACGCGCCGCTTCGACCTGCGCCACGGCGTGCTGCGCGCCTACGTCGACCTCTTCAACGTCTACGACCGCAAGAACGAGGGCGGCTACCGCCACAGCTTCTCCCTCGTGGACGGCGAGATCATCGTCCTCCGCGAGCCGAAGACCATGTTCCCCTTTCTGCCCAGCGCCGGCCTGAGCTGGGAATTCTGACCTGAGCCAACCCCCGCGCCCGGCTTCGGGCGCCGCGCACCACCTCCGCCCCTGGCGGCCAGCTACTGCTTTGCCCAATGAAAACCACGCCGTTCCTCCGCTCCTTTCGCCGCGCCGCCCTGGCGTCGCCGCTGCTGCTCTCCGCGTTGACCGCCTCGGCCGATTTCAAGGACGACATCGGCTACACCGCGCTCAAAGCCGAGTATCCGGATCTCCCCACCGGCACCAATCTCGGGATGTTCATGGGCGATTTCACCAGCGCGAACACCAACTGGAACTGGGCCGTGCAGCCCGGCGCCGAGCTCGCCGGCAAGACGGTCACCTACCTGCCCACCGGCACCGTACCGACCGCCTACTCGCCCCATGCCACCGGCGTGACCACCATCGTGGCGGGCAACGATACCGGCCTGCTCCCCGGCATCCCCGCGATCTGGTCCCTGTGGGCTGAGAACATCGGCACCGGCCATCTGCACACTGGCGAACCGGTTCCGCCGGTTACTCCGCAGTGGGACATCGAAGTGCATACCTGGGGCTGGTCCGACGAGGTGTGGTCGACCGACATGATCCGCCGCATGGACTGGCACATCGACCAGCACGGCGTGACCGTGTGCTTGGCGATGGGCAACGACCGTACCCGCCCCCCCGCGTACGTCTTCGCCAGCGGCTACAACGTGATCGTCGCCGGCGTCACCTCGGGTGAGCACAACACCGGCCCGACCGCGGTCGAGGGTGCGGGGCGCCCGAAGCCGGAGATCGTCGCACCCACCCAGTACACCAGTGGCGCCACGCCGACCGTCGCCGGCTGCGCCGGCCTCCTCATCGCCAAGGCCAAGGCCGACCCGCAGCTCAACCAGGCGCGAGATCCCCGCGTGGTGAAAGCCCTGCTGCTCTCCGGCGCAACCAAGGAGCAGATCCCCACCTGGTCCCACTCCAGCACCGAGCCCCTCGACCAGCATTTCGGCGCCGGCCAGGTCAACATCCGCAACAGCTACCGCACACTCCTCGCCGGTCGCCAATCCGGCGGGAACGCCTGGCTTCCGCTCACGGGCTGGGACAAGGCCTCCAGCGGCTCCACACGCTATTTCATCCAAGTCCCGAACAACCAGAGTGCGACGCTCTCCGTTGCCCTCGTCTGGCATCGAACGATCACCCCCACCAGCAACTGGTCGACCCTCACGCCGAACCTCGCCGACCTGAACCTCCGCCTCTCCACTGCCGACGCCAACTTCGGTGTCGGGGCGCTCGTCGCCGAGAGCCGCTCCCCGATCACCAACGTCGAGCATCTTTACGAAACGCAGCTTCCCCCCGGCCGCTACTTCCTCGAGGTCTCCGGGCCCCCCGGCCCCCCCGACGGCCTCGCCTGGCGCAGCGTCCTTGCGCCGCATCCCCAACCGGTGGTTACGGTCCAACCCACGGCCCGCACCGCCGCCGCGGGCGGCAGCGCGCTCTTCACCGTCGAGGCGTCGGGCAATCCCGCGCCGAGCTTTCGCTGGCAACGCCTCGCCGCTGGCGGTTCGACGTGGACCGACCTCGCCGAGGGCACCGGCTACAGCGGCACCCGGTCTTCGGTGCTCCGGGTCAACGGCGCGAGCGCCGCGATGTCCGGCGACCAATTCCGCTGCGTCCTGACCAACGCCAGCGGCTCCGCCACCAGCGCCGCCGTCGCGCTCACCGTCTCCGCCACCCCGGCGCTCGTCCAGCGCCCCACCGGCCTCGCGCTCGACGCAAACGCAACCCTCGCCGTCACCGACACGGTCCAGAACACGCTCAAGCGCATCACCACCGCCGGCACCGTCTCCACGCTCGCCGGCACGATCGGCAGCGCGGGCAGTCAGGACGGCACCGGCGTCGCCGCGCTCTTCAACCAGCCCGGCGCCGTCGTCTCGGACGCCAGCGGGAACCGATACGTGGCCGATACCGCCAACTCCACGATCCGCAAGATCACAGGGGCCGGGGTGGTCACCACGCTCGCCGGCTCGCCCTCCGTGCGCGGCAGCGCCGATGGAACCGGCGCCGCGGCCTCGTTCAACTCGCCCGAGGGCATCGCCATCGATTCCAGCGGCACCCTCTACGTGGCCGACACCTTCAACCACACCATCCGCAAGATC
>JAEXPG010000090.1 GCA_023447015.1 Verrucomicrobiota bacterium | reverse complement strand
CCTGTAACGTGCGCGGCTTCATCGACGTCCTTTCCGCCACATGCACCAGTCGCTCATCCTCGCTTCCGCCTCGCCCCGCCGCCGGGAGATTCTCGCGCGGCTCGGCTTCGTGTTCGCGGTGGTGCCGGCGGCGGTGGCCGAGCATGAGCCGGCGGCGACGGAAACGCCCCGCCAGATGGTCGCCCACAACGCCGCGCTGAAGGCCGACTGGGTGGCCGCGCGGCACCGGGATGCGGTCGTGCTCGGCGCCGACACCACGGTGTTCCTCGACGGCGACGTCTTCCACAAGCCGGTCGATCTGGCCGACGCCCGGGCGATGCTCAAGCGGCTCGCGGGGAGGACGCACTCGGTGTTCACCGCCGTGGTCGTGCGCTCCGGACACTGCAATGCCGAGATCGGGATCGAGAGCCGGGTGACCTTCCGCGCGCTCGACGACGCGCTGATCGACCGCTACTTCGCCGGCTGCAACCCGCTCGACAAGGCCGGTGCCTACGGGATCCAGGACGGCGGCGAACTCATCGTCGAACGCTACACCGGCTCGCTCACGAACATCATCGGGCTGCCCGCCGATGAGACGAAACAACTGCTGGCCCGCGCGGGTCTGACGCCGACGCTCTGAGCCTCGGAGCCATCGATGAACATCCTGCCCCCGTCGTTGCCGGAGGAAGTAGCCGCCGAGACCCGTCGCCGCGACGAGGTGCGGGCGGCGCGTTGGCCCGTGGTTGTCGGCCTGATCGCCACCCTGTTTTTCCACGCGGTTCTCTTCGTCGCCGCACCGCACCTCGGGTTCGAGGGCGGCGGCGTATCCGTGCCGGACGATGTCACGAGCCTGCGCGAGAAATACGACAAGCAGGAGCTGACCTTTCTGCTGGCGGACGCGGAGCCGCCGCCGCGGCCCCAGCGTTTCGTCGAGGTCAACCCGGACGCGCCCGAGAACGACCCGGGCAAGACCGACAACTATGGCGCGCGCAACCAGCAGGCGGCGCAGCCCGAGCCGGGCAACGACCATAGCGACCGCGCGAAGACCACGGGCGAACTCGACGAGTCGACGGCGGTGGTGACCGGTTCGCGGCAGCCACCGGTGGAGGCGATGCCGCTCTCCGGCGCCGACGGCCAGGGCGGCTCGGGCATGACCGCGGTCGTGGTCGGCAACCCCAACCAGCCGAAGGCCTCCGACCCGCTGCCCGGGCTGGAGAAGATCATCGGCGACAATCCCGACGGGATCGGCACCAACATCGGCAAGAGCCCCACCGGCAAGGCCGACGCGGAAAAGGCGCAGGCCGGCAAGAACGACGGCGACGGCGCTGCGCAGCAGTTGGTCGCCGTCAGCGGCGGCGGGATTCCCGGCGCGCCCGGGAGGCCTTCGCCCAAGCCTCGGCCGAAGCTGCAGAATGTGCGGCCGACCGTCCTGGCCAACCAGCCCCTGTCCGCCTCCAACGCCGGTGCGGCGGCGGTCAACTCCCGGCTCAGCGAGGCGGGAGTCTGGTGGGACGAGTTCATCAGCACGGTCGACGCGCAGTTCCAGAAACTTGCCGAGGAGATGACGGCGCGGCCGCCGGCCCGCTCGACGGTGGTGGTGCGCTTCATGGTGAACACCCGCGGCGAGGTTCGGATCCTGGATGTGCAGGGCGAGAGCACCGCCGGCCGGTTCGCGGTCTACGCCTCGCTCGATGCGATCCGCGCGCGGGCGCCGTACCGCCCGTGGACGCAGGAGATGATCAACATGTTTGGCGAGGAGGAGGAGGTCACTTTCACCTTCATGTTCTGGTGAGCACGATTCCCCCATCATTCTGGAAGACCCTGCCGCTGGTCGGCGGCGTGGTGCCGCTCGGGCACGATGGCAACGGCATGGGCGCGCTCGCGAAGCCGGCGGGCGTGCTCTCGCATCCCAACGAGCGCGGCCAGGACCGCGGGCGCGCGCTGCTCGACGCCGAGTACGACCTCGAGGCCGAGTGCTTCGTGTGGACCGACAAGGCGAGCGGCGACCCGCGGCGGCTGTGGCTGCTCAACCGCCTCGACTCGGCGACCTCCGGCGTGATCCTCGTCGCGGCCGACGGGCGTCTCGCGGCCGACGTGAAGGCGCAGTTCCAGCGCAAGGCGATTGCGAAGACGTACGTGGCGCTGGTGTTCGGCGCGCCGCGCGTACCGCGCGAAACCTGGCGCGACCGGCTCGCGGTCGAACGCAAGGGCGGTGTGGTCCGCTCATCCGCCGCCGGCGGGCACATCCCGGCGGAGAGCGATTGCCGGGTGCTGCGCGCGGCGCACGGGGCGCAGCCGCTGGCGCTGCTCGAACTCAAGCCACGTACCGGCCGCACCCACCAGCTGCGCGTGCAGTGCGCGAAGCGGCAGCTGCCGATCGTGGGCGACCAGACCTACGGAGATTTCCGGCGCAACCGCGAGTTCGCCAAGGCGACGGGGCTGAAGCGGATGTTTCTCCATTCCCTGGAGACACAGGTGCGCTACAGCTGGGCCGGTCGCGACCACAGCTTCTCGGCCCGGGCGGAGTTGCCGGCGGAGTTCGAGGCGGCGCTGCGATAGCTTTCTCCCTACAGTCAGGAAGTCCCGGAAGGACGGACCGGGCGTCCGGTCGGAGGTTGCCGGTCGAGGGCCGGGGCCGCGGATTTCTGCGGTGGAAGGCTGGCGGACCACGAGTCGTTGCGTGCGGCCGAGCCGCGACCAACGGGACAACCGGAAGAACCTCGGATCTAACGGATGGGCACGGATGCGGAGACTCCGATCCGCGCTCGCCCTTCGCTCGAAGCGTGGCCGAGGCGACTCGGGCCTGAGACGGATGACTCGCGGAGATCGGCGCAGGGATGGCCACGGACGGCGGGAGCAAAAGAAAAGCGCCGCGGGTGGCGGCGCTCGGGGAAACTCGGCCCGGCGGTGGCGGAGCCGGTCTTGCGGGGAGCGGCGGTTTCGCCGGTCAGTAACCCATGCGCTGGAGCTGGGCGCCGAGCTCGGCCTGGAAGGCCTGGATGTCGGCCGGCGCGGGCTTGTAGGCCTTGTTGGCGGCGTCGAGCATGAGCCGGCCGTACTGGTCCATCGCCCATTTGGCGGATACGCCGTCGCTGAACACGACGGTGCCGCTGACGAGCGTGCCGGGGCGGGTGAGGCGGTCGACCTCGACCTTCACGTTGGCCAGGCCGGCGGGAGCGGCTTCGTCGGCGGGGAGATCGGCGGGAAGCTCCTCGTCGAGCGGTTCCTCCTCGGGCGGGAGTTCGGCCTCGGTCGGTTCGGCGGAACCGCCCGTGACGGCGTCCTTGAGCTTGCCGAAGAGGCCCTTCTTGGCGGGCGGCTCGGCGGCGGGCGTCGCCGGGGCGGGCGTGGCGGGTTTGGCCGGGGCGGCGGACTTCAGCTCAAGCCCGAGGTCGTCGACGAGGAAGCGGACCTCCATGTAGGTCATGGAGAGTTTGAGCTCCTCGGAGAGCTTGCGCTGGATGGTGGCGAGGGAGTCACCCGCGGCGACCCATTGGGAGACGGCGGCGCGTTGTTCGGGAGAGAGAGTCATGGTGGCGGAAGGAGGG
>JAEXPG010000640.1 GCA_023447015.1 Verrucomicrobiota bacterium | reverse complement strand
GGCTGTTGGGCAGCGCGAAACGCTTGCCCTTCGTGCCGGCGGCGAGCAGCACGGTCGCCATCGAGGCGGCCATGCCGATGCAGTACGTCACCACGTCGCACTGCAGGAAGTTCATCGTGTCGTAGATCGCCATCCCGGCGGTCACGGAACCGCCGGGGGAGTTGATGTACACGTGGATGTCCTTCTTGGGATCCTCCATCTGGAGGAACAACATCTGGGCGATCACCACGTTCGCCACCTCCTCATAGATCGGCGTGCCGATGAAGATGATCCGGTCCTTCAGCAGGCGCGAGTAGATGTCCATGCTCCGCTCGCCGCGGCCGGTATTTTCCAGAACGATCGGGACGTAGTAGTTGCTCACGTGAGGAGGTGGTGACTGGAGCGCGTGGCAGCGGAGGCTCAGGCCTTCGCGGGCGCGGGGACCACCGTAGCTTGCGACACCACGAAATCAAGGGCCTTGTCCAACAGCAGGGACTGCTGCATCGCGCGGACGCGCTCGCGGTCCTTGCCGAGATCCTTGGCGATCTTGTCGGGGCGCTGGTTGGAGCGCATGGCCTCCATGCGGATGAAGCGGTCGATGTCGATGTCCTTGAGCTCGATCTTCTCCTCGGCGGCGATGCGGGCGAGGATGAGCTGGACCTTGGCGTTGCGGGCCGCGGCCTTGCGGGCGTCCTCGAAGAGCGCCTCCTTGTTCTTCTCGAAGGTCTCGGCCGGCACGCCGCGGCGCATGTTCTCCTCCATGAAACGGCGGAGGATGTTCTGCGTCTCGGACTCGATCAGGCTCTGCGGGATGTCGAACTCGGTGGAGGCGGCGAGCTTCTCGGTGATCTGCTGGCGCTGCGCACCGCGGTTGTCCATCTCCTTGCGGTACTTGATGTGCTCGCGGGTGCGCTGCTTGAGCGCGTCGAGCGAGTCGACCTGCAGGCCCTTCAGGAAGGCCTCGTCGATCTCGGGCAGGACCTTCTCACGCACCTCGAGCACCTCGACGGCGTAGACGGCTTCCTTGCCGGCGAGCTCGGTCACATGGAAATCGGCGGGGAAGGAAACCTTCACGTCCTTCTTGTCGCCCTTGGAGAGGCCGGCGAGCTGCTGGCCGAGGCCGGGGATCAGGCCTTCGTTGCCCTCGACTTCCTCCCAGGTCTGCGGGGCCTTGCCGAAGATGGCGCGGTCGGGCACGAGCTCGGCCACGGCCTGCTCGCCGATCTTGCCCTCGTAGGAAAGCTTCACGTAGTCGGCCTTCGCGGAGGCGCGCTCCACGACCTTGAAGTCGGCGCGCTCGGCACGCATGCCCTCGATCGCGGCATCGACGTCGGCGTCGGTCACCTCGACGGCGGCCACCTCGGTCTGGAGGCCCTTGTACTCGGGCAGCGCGAACTCGGGGCGCAGGTCCACCGTGAACGTGACGGCGGCGGAGAGCGACGGCTGGATCAGGCCTTCCTTGACGTCGACGACGCTGAAGACCTGGAGCTTCGCCTGCTCGAGGCCGTCGTTGTAGGCCTTGTTGACGACCTTGGTCTGGAACTCGCTCTCGATCTCCTTGGCGTACCGCTTCTGGACGACGGCCGCCGGGGCCTTGCCCGGGCGGAAGCCGGGGAGGCTGGCCACCTTCGCGATTTCAGCGACCACCGACTGGTGGACGGCCTCGACTTCGCTCTTGTCGAGCGTGACGACGAGGGTTTTGCGGGAAACGGAGACGTCTTGAATTTCGATGTTCACGGCTGAAATCGGTCGTGTTGGTTCTAGATATGGAATTGGGGACGCTACGCGGCGGCCGTTTTCACGGTCAATCCCCCTTTTCGGCCCCCCCCTGTCCCGACGAGGGGCGAATGCATCCGCACGGCGCCAAACCGGGGCGACGGCCCGGACAACAAAAAGCCCGGCGGCGCCTGTGGGCGGCGACCGCGGGGCCGGAAGAAATGCTCACTCCTTCGCCGTGAACACGCGGAAGCTGTGCGGGAGGATCTCGGCCTCGAACACCGTCCCGCCCTTCTCCGCGCGGCCGGCCAACTCCTGGCCGCTCTGCTCGTCGCGGAGCTTGGTGAACTTGGCCGCGGTCGTGATCTTCACCTTCTCCTTCTGGTCGCGGAACGACTCCACGACGAAGGCGTGGTTGTCGTAGGCGAAGAGCGCGACCTGCGTCGGCCCGTCGACCCGCACGAAGAGATCCTTCATCGCGATCTCGCGCACCCGGGCCCAGACGCCGGGAGGGAAGTTGTAGAGGTCGCCCAGGTTGTCGGGGATCGTGAGCACGAAGAGCTTCGCCTTGTTGTAGTCGTGCATGAGGAAGACCGGGTGGCCGATGCCGGCGGCCCGGGTCGTCACGAGTTCCCACGAGGCGTTGGTGAAGTAGCGCACCTCGGGCAGCACGATCGGCTGGGCCACGGTCTCCACGGCGCCGAAGAACTGGGCGAACTGCTGCGCCGGCACGCGGCGCTCGGTGACCTCGACCTCGGCGATGTCCTCGATGCCCTTGCCGCGCAGCGCGCGGAGCAGGCCCGAGGTGATGATCACGTTCTTCCCGGCCTGCAGGTGCTTCTTCATCTTCGCCACGATCTCGCGGTCGGCGGCCGCCGTCTCGGTGAGCAGCACCGTCTGCGCCTCGGTCGGGAACTGCGGATACAGCTCGATCGGCAGGCCGCAGTTGCCGAGATAGTTGTGGATGAAGTCCTCGCCGGTCGAGTGGAACGGCTTGTAGGCCGCGATGCCCACGGGCTTGCCGAGCTTGCCCACGACAGAATCGGCCAGCTCAAGCGCCTGTCCGGCGATGGCGGCGAGCGAGGGCTTGACCGTCGGCGTGCCGGCGGAGCGGGCCAGCGCCTTCGCGAAGTCGAAGCTCGTCCCCTGCCCCTGCCACGGCGCGCGGTCGGCGTCGGTGAGCGGCGTGAGCAGCTCGTGCATGGCGAAAAGCGTCATCTCGGGCGCCTTGGCGAACATCGTGATCCAGAGCTGCTCGGCGTAGCGGTCGGCGTTGACGCGGCCGTACGGGTCGACCCAGCCGCCGCCGTTGGCGCCGGGCTTGATGTTCTCGAGGTAGCGGAAGGCCTCGTAGCTGTGGTACTGCTGGAGGTGCTGGCCGGTGGTGACCGGGTCGCGCGTCTCGGTGCCGGTGTAGATCTGGTCGTAGAGCGGCGGCTCGTCCTCGAGGTTGTAGCCCGTGGCCTGGAAGTGCTCGTACCAGTTGGGGTACTTGAGGGTGACCTTGATCTTCGGGTTCACGGTCCGCGCCGTCTTCAGGACCAGGTTCTGCGAGACCTCCTTCATCAGGTCGAGGCGGTAGCGCGTCCAGCTGCGGTCGCCCTTGGCGGCGACGCACTCGTCGCAGGTGCAGTTGGTGAAGAAGAAGTCGTCGATGATGAACTCGTCGAAGTTGCGCGCGGTCGCCTCGACGATCTCGCGGATCTTGGCGCGCTGGCCGGGCTGCGTGTAGCAGAACACCTCGAAGAGGTTGGCCTCGTTGCGCACGGTGGCGATGCCGCCGGCAGTCCGGATGCCCTTCGTGGCGAAGAACGCCTTCGCCTGCTGCAGCGTGGCGTCGTCGACGATGATCAGGTCGCGGTGGGTCTCGAGGTAGACCTTGTCGACCTTGAGCTGGCGCTCGACGACGGCCCAGTTGTCCCGCAGCCACGCGGGGTCCTTCATCTTCTGGACCTCGTAGGCGCGGACGTAGACCGCGACGTTGAAGTTTTGGTACTGGGCGGCCGGCGCGGCGCTCGGCAGCGTGCCGAGCAGGCCCAGCAGCAGCGGGGTGCGTTTGAGGAGCGACATCAACATAGGGGAACGGGGTTGCGCGCCGCGGCCTCGCCCGGGGGCGTCGGCGGGTCGCCGCGCCCCGCCCGCCCGCCCCAGCCCGGCCGCCACGTCAACCGTCGCCCGTCCCCGGATGCAAAAAACCGCCGTGCCGTTTCCGCGGTCGGCCGCGCCCGCCCGCCGACCGCTTGGCGCCGCCGGAGGAAAGGCGCATCCCCAATACCGATGAAAGCCCTACGCCCCTTGCCCCTGCTGTTGGCGCTCGCCCTCGCCGGGATCCCCGCCTTCGCCGCCAAAGCCCCCGATTTCGTCTCGCCCGAGGTCACGACCGACGGCCAGGCGACCTTCCGCTACTACGCCCCCGAGGCGCGCAGCGTCGCGCTGGTCGGCCTGCGCCGCCCCACGCCGCTGCCGCTCGCCAAGGGCCCCGACGGCGTCTGGACGGTCACGGTGTCCGGGCTCGCGCCGGACATCTACGGCTACAGCTTCGAGGTCGACGGCGCCACCGCCCTCGACCCGCGCAACCGCGCCACGAAGAAGTGGATCACCTCCGAGAACGCTGTCGAGCTCCCCGGCGCCACGCCGCCCGCCTGGGCGCTCACGGCCGTGCCGCACGGCACGCTCCACCGCCACACCGTCGCCTCCGCCGCCGCAGGCCGCGAATACTCGTTCCAGGTCTACACCCCGCCCGGCTACGATCCCCGCGCCAAGCAGGTCTATCCTGTTGTGTACCTGCTCCACGGTTACGGAGACGACGAGACTGCCTGGGCCGAGAACGGCCGCGCCAACTTCATCGCCGACACCCTCATCGCCCGCGGCAAGATGAAGTCGGCCATCATCGTGATGCCGCACGGCCACCCGATCCCGTACCCGCTCACCCGCAACGATGGGTACTCCGGGCAGAACCTCGTCGCGATGGAGAAGGTCGTGGTCGGCGAGCTCCTGCCCTTCGTCGAGCGCGAGTACCGCGCGAGCGGCAAACCGGCCGACCGTGCGATCGTCGGCCTCTCGATGGGCGGCGGCCACTCGCTGGGCATCGGCCTCACGCACCCCGAACTCTTCCAATGGGTCGGGGCCTTCAGCGCCGCCGTGCCGGCGGAAAACCTCGAGGCGAAGTTCTCCGCCCTCCTCGCCGCCGCGAAGAAGAAGCAGGCGAGCCCGAAGCTCCTCTGGATCGCCATCGGCAAGGACGACTTCCTGCTCAAGCGCAACGACGAGTTCCGCGCCTGGCTGGAGAAGAACCAGGTCCCGTTCACCTACAAGCAGACCGACGGCGGCCACGAGTGGACCTGCTGGCGCGAGTACATCGAGGACTTCCTCCAGCTCACCTTCCGCTGAGCGACGCGCCGAACGGACCACACTCAGACTCTTCCACGCCCCGGCCGACCCGCCGGGGCGTTTTGCTGTCCGCGTTCGTGAGCACATTCCCGCCTCCGCGCCATCCCCGTAGCGGAACGGTTCCCGTTCCGCCCACACCCTAAATGACTCCCCCGCGCGCCGTCGCGCCCGCCCCGTTTTCCGCTCCGAAACGGCAGTGACAATCCCGCCCGCCCGCCGCAACGTCTCCATCCCATGTCCGACCACGCCGCTCCTGCCGCCCATCAGACCGCCGCTCCCGCCGCGCCGGTGTCGCTGGCCTCGGTGGTGGCGGCGCACGGCAGCGTGCTCGTGCTCGATCCCTGCACCATCCACGTCCAGGCGGGCGTGCTCCGCGCCGGCCAGCCGCCACTCTGGCATTCCGGCGGCGATGATTCGAGCATCCACCTCTTCGCCGCCGCCGAGATCTGCCTCAAGGCGGCCAACCTCCGTCCCAGCCAGGTCGGCGCCTACGTCTTCTGCGACGGCCCCGGCAGCCAGCTCGGTATCCGCACTGCGGCGATGGCGCTGCGCACCTGGCAGGCGTTGCGACCGGCCCCTGCCCCGGTCTTCGCCTACCGCAGCCTCCTCGTCGCGGCCCTCGCCCACGCGCAGACACACCCCGGTCCGTTCGCCGTCGTTGCCGACGCTCGCCGCGACAGCTGGCACGCCGTGCGGGTCGCCGCCGACGGCTCCGCGACCGAAGTCCTCCGCGCCGCGCGC
The DNA here is from genome assembly GCA_023447015.1 of Verrucomicrobiota bacterium. Taxonomy (GTDB): domain Bacteria; phylum Verrucomicrobiota; class Verrucomicrobiia; order Opitutales; family Opitutaceae; genus CAJCBL01. The sequence goes on along the minus strand of JAEXPG010000640.1, from coordinate 1,094 downwards.
GCCGAGCTCGGCGACTGGTCCGAACCGCTGCTCACGCCGACCGGTTTCCGCGCCTGGGCCCAACCGCCCCGCCCGGCCGGCACCTGCGACTACGATTGCGCCACGATGTTCGGCGCCCTCGCCGAGCGCCCGCTCCTCACTGCCGTCGCCGAGCCCGAGCCCTGGCTCTCCGCGCCGATCACCTACAAGACCTGGACCGGCGAGCGCCACCGCGCCGCCTCCGCCTGACCGCCGCCCACCGGTCCCGTCCGACCGCTCCGTCCCTTTCCTCCCTTTCCCGGATGAACGCCCCCGACTCCCGTCTGCCGCTGCGGTGCTGGGCCGAGATCGACCTCGGCGCCCTCGAGCGCAACCTCAAGCACATCCGCGCCGCTCTGCCGACGCGCCTGAAGTACGTCGCCGTCGTCAAGGCCGACGCCTACGGCCACGGCCTGCCCCAGGCCGCCGCCCGCCTCATGCACGCCGGCGCCGACCTCTTCGCCGTCGCCAACGTCACCGAAGCCGCCGCGCTGCGCGAGCTCGGGCCGGGCTGGCCCATCCTCGTCCTCAGCGCCATCCTCCCGGAGGAGGACCGCTACCTCGCCGACTACGACCTCACCGCCGCCGTCTCCTCGCCCGAGGAGGTCGACCGGTTCAACGAGCTCGGCCGCCGCGCCGGCCGGCCGATCAGCGTCCACCTCAAGATCGACACCGGCATGGGCCGCCTGGGCGTCTGGGCACCGCAGGCGCCGGAGCTCTACGCCAAGATCCGCGCCAGCGAGTTCGTGCGGCTCGCCGGCGTGTTCACCCACTTCTCCAGCGCCGACAGCGACTCGAAGTACACGCGCCAGCAGCGTCGCCTTTTCCTGGACACCCTGCGCAAGCTCCCCGGGCTCGACCGCAAGCGCCTGATCATCCACGCCGACAACTCCGCCGGCCTCGAGACCCTCCAGCGCCGCAGCCCCATCAACGCCGTGCGCGTCGGCCTGCTCCAGTTCGGCATCCTCCCGCATCCCAGCTCGATCCTCGCCGCCGTGCACGTCGAGCCGCTCTTCAGCTTCCACGCCCGCGTCGGCCTCGTGAAGCAGCTCCCGCGCGGCACCGCCGTGAGCTAC
>JAEXPG010000628.1 GCA_023447015.1 Verrucomicrobiota bacterium | reverse complement strand
GTGCGGAAGGGCGCGGCGAGGGAGCCGTTGCCGGTGGTGTCGTTGCCGGTGGTGGCGACGTGGAGCTCACGGGTGGGCGTGAGGCCGCTCTCGAAGGTCTCGCCAACGGCGGCGAGGGCGACGCGGTTGCCGCCGCCGGCGCGCGTGATGCGCGAGAGCGCGAGACCGTCGACGGTGAGAAGACCGTCGGCGTCGGCGACGACGGTGCCGGACTGCACGCCGGTGCCGGAGGCGAGGGCGGTGTTGGTCCAGCGGAAGGCGGCGCCGGGCGCGACCACCAGTTGCTGGAGACGCCGCGGGGTGAGGCTGACGGTGCACGAAGTGGCCGGCGCGGTCTGGACGACGCCCATGGTCATCGCCCAGGAGTGCGGGGTGTCGACGATGTCGGCGGTGTGCCAGAAGAGGAAGGCGTTGAGCTGGCCGGAGGCGGCGCCGTCGGCCGGGTCGCCGTTGCCGAAGTTGTCGTCGAGGCTGCAGCGGGTGAAGGCGGGCAGCGACTGGTCGGTACGGATGTCGATCGGGTTGATCGCCTCGACGCGCACGCCGTCGATGTTGGGCGGGCAGATGGCGCGTTGGTTGTGGCCGCTCTGGCCCCAGTGGAAGATGTGGGGGCGCTTGGTGTCCTGGAGCGCGCGGGCGAATTTCGCCGCTTGGGACCAGCCGATGCCGGCGTCGTTCTTGCCGTTGGAGAAGGTCAGGAAGGGCGTGTCCTGCGCGACGTGGTGGCGGAGGAACCAGTCGTCGTCGAACCAGGAGAAGGCCGGGGTGACGCCGTCCTCAAAGAGAATGTTCCAGGCGAGGTCGCCGTAGCTGCCCACGTAGGAGCTGAGAAACTGGGGCGACTCGGCGGGGATGTGGACGCCGACCCAGGAGTTGCACCAGGCGACGCGGCCCGCCTGGCGGAGGCTGTACATGATCGAGCCCGAGCCGCCCATCGAGACGCCGGAGAGGATGGTGCGAGTGCGGTCGAGGTTCCAGCGGGTGGCGACGAAGTCGAAGAAGCTGTTGATGCGGTTCTGGGTGTAGGGGCGCACAACGCCGCGCTGCCAGTTGGCCTGCGAACGGGTGCCGAGGTCGCGGAGTTCATGGTAGCCGGTCCACCAGTCGTAGGGGTCCTGGTTGGAGGTGACGACGATGGTGCCGGCGTCGAAATTGAACCACCACGACATGCCCTGCATGTTGCCGCCCCAGCCGTGGAAGCTGACGACGGCTGGCATGGGGGTGGCGGGGTTGTACTTGGCGGGCACGACCACCATGTAGTCGATCGCGCGGCCGTGGGTGTTGGAGCGCGGCGGGGACTCCCAGCGGGTGAAGAAGTAGTGGGTCGAGATGCCGGTGGTGTAGTACCAGTTGGTGCGGGTCTCGACGCGCTGGAGGATCGGCACACCGTCGCCCACGGTCTCGACAAGCGAGGTGGTGTTGGCGGCGGAGAGGGCGGTGTTCTCGGCTCCGCTCACCACCGTCGTCACCGCGGAGTAGGCGAGGCCCGCCGCGGGCGGATTGTAGGCGCAGACGGCGGTGTCGCGGGCGAGGGGAGCGGCGGGGGTGTCGCCGGTCTCACGGTCGACGACGTAGCGAAAGCTGGCGCCGGTGTGGGAGTTGTTGTTCTCGCGACCGTAGAACTCGGAGTTCCAGCCGCTGAGCACGCCGACGGTCTTGATCGGCGTGAGTCCGGCCACGGAGGTGATCGGCGCCGACGAGCGGTAGACGCGATAGCTGGTTGTCTGCTGGGCGGTGCGGAGGGCGCGCACCTCGTCCATCGTCATCGTCTCGGGGATGGCGGAGGCGACGGCGGGCGTCTCGGTCCAAGTGAGGATGGTCTGGCCGGCGTGGTGACGGGCGAGGAGATTGGCGACTTGCGCGGAGGCGAGGGGGGCGAGGATCAGCCAGGCGGCGAGAAGAGCGGCGGTGCGGCGGCAGAAACCGAGGGTTGGAAGCATGGAGTCATGGCCGGGCTTGGGTATGATGGATGATGAACGGAAAAGGCGGGCGCACGGGCACCCACGCCAGCAGTGCGTTCTTGAGATAATGCAACGGCAACCGCGGAAGTCCCCGTCTGCGGCCCGTCGGGAGAACCTTACTGGCGCTTCACGGTTGCTTGAAGGGATTTTGACCGAGGGGCTGGTGTTTGGCCCGGGCCGTTGGCCCCGTGGTCGGCGGCGAGGACGGACGTGGGCGCCGGTTGCAGAACCTGCACTAGCCGCGTTGAGGCGAGGCAGCGGATGGAAGACGGACGACGGAGGGTGGGAGGTGCGAACGTGTGAAGGTGGGGCGGCCTGTAGCTTCCCTCGCCGCGTTCTTTGCCGCGTACCTGCCGGCACGCGGCTGGATCGCGGGCGGAACGTCGGGCGTGAAACCCGAACCACCGAGCGGAGGCCGAGTTGGAGTTCGGTGCGCTCAGGAGTTGCAACGGGGAGGTGATGACGCGGACGCGCAGGAAGCGTCGGGGGGCGGAATCGAGGGAGAGGGAGTCGATGAACTTGAAGGTCTTCTCGCCATCCGAGTAGCCGGGCGGAACGGCCTGGAGGTCCGTCCAGGTGGCGAGGTCGGTGCTCGCCTGAACGATGTACTGGAGGCCTGGAGCGTATCCCTTGCGCTGGAAGGTGAGCTCGAGGTGCTTGGCGTCGCCGTCGCTGGCGACCGTGAGCGCGAACGGCGAGGTGACGCGGCCGCGGGCGGGCAGGCGGAAGGCGTAGCGCGCGAGGTTGGTGAAGCCACAGCCGTCGGGGTCGGCGAGCGGACCGGAGACCGCGTCGTTGGTCAGGTCCGCACCGGTGAAGTTGGCGGTGCGCCAGGCGGTGTAGCTGGTGATGGTCTCGTCGTGGTAGTAGAGCGAGATCGCGGCCGAGGCGGGCGAGGCGTTGCCG
>JAEXPG010000622.1 GCA_023447015.1 Verrucomicrobiota bacterium | reverse complement strand
CGCCGAAGCTGCTCGAGGTGAGGACCGGCGCGGCGCCGCGCGCGGTGGGTTGGCCGTGGCTGGAACACTTGGGGTTGACCACGCGGCTGGTCGTCGCCGATGCGCTCGCACTCGCGCGGTTCATGGGCAACTGCGCGATCGGTTTCGTCCAGCTGCTGCGGCATCCCCGGCATTTCCGGTGGGGCGACTGCCTCGCCCAGATGCAGCAGTGCGGTGCGTACGGCTTGCCGATCGTGGGCCTGATCAGCTTCCTGGTCGGCGTCATCATGGCGTACCAGTCGGCGGTGCTGCTGCGGCAGTTCGGCGCCGACATCTACGTGGCCGACCTGATCGGCATCGGCGTGGTGCGCGAGATGGGCCCGATGATGGCGGCGGTGGTGCTGGCCGGGCGCACGGGCGCCGCGTTCGCCGCCGAGATCGGCAACATGAAGGCCAACGAGGAGATCGACGCCCTCGAGACGCTCGGCCTCAACCCGGTGCAGTTCCTCGTGCTGCCGCGGCTGATCGCGTTGCAGCTGATGATGCCGCTGCTCGCCCTCTACGCCAACGCCCTCGGCGTCCTCGGCGGCATGGCGATCGCCTGGAGCGTGCTCGACCTGCCGCCGATCACGTACTGGATCGAGACCAAGAGCGTGCTCGACCTCTCCGACCTCGCGAGCGGCCTGATCAAGAGCGTGGCGTTCGGCGGGCTCATTGGCTTCGCCGGCTGCCTGCGCGGCCTCCAGGCCGACCGCAGCGCGGCGGGCGTGGGCAAGGCGGCAACCTCGGCGGTCGTCACCGGCATCCTCTGCATCATTCTCGCCGACGCCGTGTTTGCGGTGATCTTCAACATCCTTGGCTTCTGACCCGCCTTCCCCGATGGACGCCGCCAAGGACAACGCGATCGAAGTGCAGGGGCTGGAGTGCCGCCAGGGCGAGAAGACGATCCTGCGCTCGGTGAGCTTCACTGTCGCGCGGGGTGAGCTGTTCTTCGTCATCGGCGGCAGCGGCTGCGGCAAGAGCACGCTGCTCAAGCACATGATCGGGCTGCTGCCCGCCGCCGCGGGGCGCATCGCCTATTTCGGGCGCGACTTCACCGCCGCCGGCCCGGCCGAGCGGCGCGAGATGCAGAAGGGCTTCGGCGTCTCCTACCAGTACGGCGCGCTCTGGAGTTCGATGACGCTGGCGGAGAACGTCGCGCTCCCCCTGCAGGAGTACACCTCGCTCACCGCGGCCGAGCGCCGCGAGATCGTGCGCTGGAAGCTCGCGCAGGTCGGCCTCGCCGGCTGCGAGGACCAGTTCCCCTCCGAGGTCAGCGGCGGCATGCGCAAACGCGCCGCCATCGCCCGCGCACTCGCGCTCGACCCGGCGATCATCTTCTTCGACGAGCCGGCCGCCGGCCTCGACCCGATCACCTCGCGCTCCCTCGACCGGCTCATCCTCGAGATCCGCGACAACCTCCACACCACCATGGTCATCGTCTCGCACGAGCTGCCGAGCATCCATGGCATCGCCGACCGCGCGATCCTGCTGCACCGCGACGTGCAGGGCATCCTCGCGGAGGGCCCGCCGCGCCGTCTGCTGGCCGAGTCGGCGGATCCGCGCGTGCGCGAGTTCCTCGCCCCCGAGGACGTGGTCTCCGTCCCGAACCAATCGTGAAAACCAAACTCAGTCCCACGCTCATCGGCGCGTTCATGATCGGCGGCGGCGCGCTGCTGCTGATCGCCGTGCTCGCGTTCGGCGGTTCGTCGCTGTTCACCAAGCCGCAGCGGTTCGCCGTGTTCTTCGACGAGTCCGTGCACGGGCTCGACCCCGGCGCGCCGGTGAAGGTGCGCGGGGTGCGCGTCGGCCGCGTGGCCGACATCACCGTGCGGTTCGACGCCGCCAAGCACGACTCCGTGGTCGAGGTCGTCTGCGAGGTGACGAAGAACGTGCTCGTCGGCCCCGACGGGAAGCGGATCGATTTCTCCGAGAACGGCCGGATCACGGAGCTCGTGAAGGACGGTATGCGCGCGGAACTGGCGGTGGCGGGGCTGGCCACCGGCATGCTGTATGTGGAGCTTGGCTTCGACGAGGAGCAGAAGTATCCGTTGCCCGCCAATCTGCCGGAGGCCGAAATCCCCGTGGTGCCGGCGATCCCGTCGATGATCGCGGAGTTCACCGCCAGCATCACCGAGATCCTCGGCAAGCTCGGCCAGGTCGACTACGCCGGCATCTCCAGCGAGCTGAAGGCGCTCATGGCGACCACGCGCACGAAGATCGACGCGCTCCAGCTGCAGCCCGCCGTGGACGAGGTGAAGGGCGCCGCCGCCGCCGTGCGCGTGCTGGCGAGCGACCCGAAGATCAGCGAGGCCTTCGCCAACGTGAACCGGACGCTCGGCCAGGTCGGAACGCTGGTGGAGCACTTCGACCAGCAGGTCGTGCCCGCCGGCGCCGAGCTGCAGAAGACGCTCGCCGAGGCGCGCGCCGCCATGGCCCAGCTCAACACCGCCGCGGCCTCGGTCCGCAATCTCGTCGGCCCGCAGACCGGTCTCGGCGAGGAGGCGGTCCGCACGCTCCAACGGGTGGGCGACGCCGCCGAGGCGATGCAGCGCCTGGTCGACTTCCTCGAACGCAACCCCAAGGCGCTGCTCACCGGCCGTCCGATGACGGAGGCCCTCAAGCGTAACTGAAAAACGGAGCCAATATGAAACCTTCCCTCCTGATCCGCCCGCTCATCCGCTTCAGCCCCGCGCTGGTGCTGCCGCTGCTCGCGGGCTGCTCGTCGTTCTTCGAGGC
>JAEXPG010000600.1 GCA_023447015.1 Verrucomicrobiota bacterium | reverse complement strand
GCGCGTGGGCGGGGGTCGGCCTAATAGCGCCATTGGTGTTGGCATAACGCGGGAGATCATGATCTTGCGGGCTGCATACCATGAGCAAAACGACCCGCATCGCCACCGACGGCTCCGGTTCCCTGGGGCAGAATCCTTTCGGCGCGCTCAGCAGCGCCGGACTGCCGCAGGGCGTGCCCGCGGCGCCCGCTCCGGCGGCGAAAGCGGCGGAGGCGCCCAAGAAGAACCGCGGCCGGGTGGAGATCCGGCGCGAGACCGGCGGACGCGGTGGCAAGACGGTGACGACGGTGTCGGGCTTCACCGGCATCGGTCTGCCGGAGAAGGAAGAGCTGGCGAAGAAGATGCAGAAGGCCGCCGGTGCCGGTGGCACTGTGAAGGACGGTCAGATCGAGATCCAGGGCGACAAGCGCGAGGTCGCAGCGAAGATCCTGCGCGAGGCGGGGTTTCAGCCGGTGATGGCCGGCGGCTGAGCGCGGGCGCGCGTGTCAACGGTTGGTGGTGTCGCGCAGCACCTTGAAGAGGTCGGCCGGATAGAAGAGTTCGTAGCCGTAGAAGCCGTAGGATTGGGTGCCGGGATCCTCCTCGCCGGTGCGGAACTGGTCGTAGCGGGCACCCAGGATGCCCGCCCACTGCGGCTGGGTGTCATACCACTCGGGATGGTTGAGGGTGCCGGCGGCCTTCTTCTGTTTGAAGAGGCGGTCGAGGTAGGCGAGCCCGTAGAGGATGTGGTGGTCGCCGCCGTCCTCGTCGCGGGTGGTCTCGGAGTAGAGGAAGATCCCGTTCGTCGCGTCGTAGCCGTGTTTGACGACGTAGTTCTGACACTGGAGGAGCATGTCGTGCAGGACGGCGTGGGGGATGCCCGAGGACTGGCCGACGGCGGCGAACTCGCGATCCTGCTCGTAGAAACGGATGAGGTTGGCGATGAGCGGGCCGGCCATCCATGGATTGGTGCCGGTGGCGTTGTAGCCGTTGGAGTTGTCCATGAGCGTCATCGTCCAGTAGCCGGTGCCTTGCGCGGCGTTGTTCACGCCGATGACGGCGTTGGAGACTTTGCCGGTCGCCGGGTTGTAGCCGATGTGGTCCAGCGGCGTCTGCCACCACTGGATGAGGTAGTTCACGAGCCGACCGGCGACGTCGCGGTGGTAGGTGCTGTCGCCGGTGACCCGCACGTACTCGTTCATCGCGTAGAGCGGCCAGGCGAAGTCGCGCTCGGCCTCGCGGTAGTCGCGGCCCGCGTCGAACGGCAACGGGAAGAAGTGCGGGGCGACGAACCGCCACCAGTTGCCGATCTCGCCGAGCACCTCGCGGGCGCGCTTGTCTCCGGTCATCAGGTACAGGTCGGTCAGGCCGCTCACCTGGGCGTGGCCCCAATGGAGATTCCGCGTCTCGTGGTCGATGTTGTCGTGGGCGGTGCCCTTCAGCTCGCCGGCGGGCTGCGGCTGCCCGCCGGTGTCCCAGTAGCCCTGCCGCGGTCCGTGGGCGACATCGAGGTCCATGAAGTGGCGCGTGGCGATGTCGGCGAAGTGGAACCAGCGCATCTCCCCGGTGCGGAGGAACTGCCGGAAGAAGCCGTTGGCGCCCACGTGGGAGTCGTTGTAGAACGCCGGGGTCCGCACGCCGTTGCGGACTTCGGCCCAGCCGGAGTGGAGGCGGTCGCCATGGTCGCGCCAGCTGAACATCGTGGCGTCGCCGTCGGACTCCTCGACGCTGGGTTCGTAGATGTTGTGCAGCAGCACCTCGTCCCATCCCTCGCTCGGGGAGGTCGGGCCGCCGGCACTCAGATCGCCCCAGACGCCCGACGCGGCGTACCAGGCGGGACTGGCGACGAGATCCAGTTCGTGCCGCTGGAAGGCGGCGTTGAGCCCGTGGAGCGCGGCGGTGGTCGGGGCGTCGACGGAGGCTGCGAGGCGGAGCCGGTAGGTCTTGGCGCCGCCGTTGCGCAGGAAATAGAGCGTGTTCGGCCGCCGGTAAACGGTGCCGCTCTGCACGATGGTCCGCGTGTCCGCCGCCCCGGTGATGGAACGCGGGGCGAAGAACGCCGCGTTCACCACGCGGCCGTTGACGGCGAGCTCCATCGGATACTGCTGCCAGAAATCGCGCAGCAGGATCGCGGCGTGGCGCGGGCCGGTGCTGAGCGCGAGCCAGCCGGGGGCCCTGGCACCGGTTCCGGCGCCGCTGTAGGCGAAGGTGTGGTTCTGGTTGTCGCCGTTGACGAAGCTGAACTGGCCGGTCTGCAGGAGGTAGTGTTCGCCGGCGACGGTGCCGCTGTAGGCCGCACCCGCTTCGCCGCCGAAACGGTAGTTCGCCGCCTCGGTGCCGGCGGCGGTCCAGCGCATGCCCAGCGCTTTCAGCGCGATGGGCAGTGCCGCCGGCGCGGCGGCATCAGGGTCGTACTCGACGTCGGACTCCAGGCGCTCGTCGACGATGGTCATCTCGACATCGACCTTGTCCGATCCTTGGGTCGCCTCGTAACGCACCTGGAACTTGAGCGGGTGGGCGCCCTGCGTGGTGTTGGTGAACGTGCCGCGGGCTTTGACCACTGCGCGCAACGGCCCCTGCTCCTCGAACGTGACGGTGGCCGTGGTCGCGGCGGAGGCGGTGAACTCGGCGCCGTCGGCGGCGTTGGCGAGGTAGATCTCGCCGTCCTGCAGGATCAGCTCATCGCTGGAGAACAGGCCATCGCCGTTCACGTCGCGCCAGAGCCCGGAGAGGTTGCCCTTGCCGTCGATGGTGAGCCGCACCTTGCTGGTGTCGACCGAAGTGGTGCCGCCCGCTTGGGAGACAATCACCGCGCGAGGCGGGGCCGCGTGGGCGACGGACGGACCATACGCGAGGCGATAGGTGGTGGCGGAACCAAGATCGCCGACGAATCCGACGAGGGCGGCTTTGATCGAGCCGTCCGGCCAGGTGGCGAGCACGTCGTATTGCGCCGGGATCTCCTGGCTGCCGTCGGCGGACTCCAGGCGCAGGCGGTCGGCCGATGCGACCGCGCCGACGGGGAAGGGCACACCGGTGCGGATCGGGACGGCGGTCGCCGACGGCGCGGGGCGGAGGAGGAGCTGGAGGTACTGGGTGCTTTGCACCGTCAGGATCGCCTCCGCCGAGGCCACCGAACCGCCCGGCCCCGAGATCAGCACAGAGAACCGGGCGCCGTTGTCGGCGGCGGTGGCGGCGGGCAACGTGTAGTTCGCCGCGTTCGCGCCGGCGATGAGCACGCCGTTCTTGCGCCACTGGTAGGTGAACGGCCCGGTGCCGGAGGCGGCAACTGAGAGCGTGGGCGTCGACCCGAGGCCTGCGACGACACCGGTGGGCTGCGTGCCGATGCTCGGCAGGGAACCGGTGCCCGCCGTCACGCGGAGCCGGTAGAAGGCGCGGTTGTCCGCGCTCGAGACGGTTGCATCCCAGGTCGAGAGGGCGCCCGTGTCGGCGCTCTTGGTTGCCGGAACGGTGGCCCACGAATCGCCGGCGAGCGTGGTCGTTTTCTCCACGACCGCGGTAACGCCGCCGACGGTGTTGTCGCGGGTGTGGCGGAAAACGGTGCCTCCGGGAATTGCGGCGAATCCCGGCAGGGCGGCGGGCGTCGCCCGGGTGTTGGGCGCGAGGCCGAGGGTAAACTTGAGGAGATTGGCGACGCCGTCGTTGAACGGTGTATCCGTCGGTCCACGTTTGGTGGCGTCGGCGATGGCCGTCGCCCAGGCCGCGAACTCGCGCGGCGGTGCAGGGTTGACGGTCAGGTGGGCGGCCGTGCTGGCCACGCTGCCGGTGCTGTCGGTCACCACCACGGAGAAAGCGGCACCGCTGTCGGCCGGCGCGGCCGCCGGCAGGGTGTAGGTCGCGCGATCGGGGGCGCCGAGGCTCGCGCCGTCGCGCCGCCAGAAGTAGTGCAGTGCGCCGGTGCCCGAGGCTGCGACCGCAAATTCCGCCGCCGCGCCGGCGACGACGGTGCGCGACTGCGGGGCGAGTTCGATCACGGGGACGGCGGCGAGGTCGGCGGGCGCTGCGGCTGACGCGAAGAGGACGAGACCGGTGGCGACGATGCGCGAGTTCATGGCGACGGAGGGTTCGGCTGGCGCCGGGTGCGGCGAGGGCCCGTCCATCCCCGATGACTTCCGCGCGGCCGGGGCAAGCCGACATTCACCTCCGCCACCTGTCGGCGCCCAACGTTACAGTTCCTTGGCGAAGCCTTCACATCCGTCTGACATGCCCGGCGTGGCGGGTGCCGGTGGTGGCGGGTGGCCGCCCTGATCATCACGATTCACCAGCGCAAGCCCGTGAACGGTGGCATTTGTAGGTCGCCACCGCGTTGAGGTGGCCCGTAGGAGGGGCCGGGTCGCCGCCCCGGCCTACAGCAATCGGCGCAAGTCGAGTCCCTTGTGAGGATTCGGGTGACCGCGCGGGCGCCAAATCCGGCTCGCCCATGGGAAGCGGAGCGCACGAGAGTCCGGCCATGCTTTCTCGTTTCTTCCGCTTGAAGGAGAACGGCACCACGGTCGGCCGCGAGCTGCAGGCCGGCGTGGCCACGTTCGCGGCGATGGCCTACGTGCTGGCCGTGAATCCGGCGATCCTCGCCAACGCCGGCATGGACCGCGCGGCGCTCGTCACGATCACCGCGCTCAGCGCCGCGACTGCGACCGCGCTGATGGCGCTGCTGACGAACTACCCGATTGCCCTCGCGCCGGGCATGGGGATCAACGCCTTCTTCACGTTCACGATCTGCCTCGGGGCCGGCGTGCCGTGGGCGCAGGCGCTGGGCATGGTCTTCGTCAACGGCTGTATCTTCCTCCTGCTGTCGCTCACGGGTGTGCGGGAGAAGATCGTCGATTCGATCCCGTATCCGCTCAAGATCGCCATCACCTGTGGCATCGGGATCTTCATCGCGTTCCTCGGGCTGAAGAACGGCGGCGTGGTCGTCGCGAGCCCGGCGACGTTCATCACCCACGGCGATTTTGCCAGCGGACCGGTGGCGCTCTGCCTCGCCGGCATCCTGCTCACGGCGGTGCTGGTCGCGTGGCGCGTGCCGGGAGCGATCGTGCTCGGCATGCTCGCGATCACGCTCGCCGGTACGCTCGTGCCGGATGGCAAGGGCGGGATGGTCACGCAGCTGCCGGGCCCCGGCGCCTGGCTCTCGCTGCCGGCCTCGCCGGCGCCGCACCTGCTCAAGCTCGACCTGAGCGTCCAGACCGACGGCGCGGCGTTCCTGAAGCCGTTGCCGCTCATCCTCACGCTCCTGCTCGTCGACATGTTCGACAACATCGGGACGCTGATCGGCGTGACCAAACGCGCCGGCTTCCTCGGCGCCGACGGCAAGCTGCCGCGCGTCGGCCGGGCGCTCATCGCGGACTCGGTCGCGGCGATCCTCAGCGCGCTGCTCGGCACCTCCACGGTGGTGAGCTACGTGGAGTCGTCCTCGGGCGTGGAGGCCGGCGGACGCACCGGGCTCACGACGCTCACCACAGCGATGCTGATGCTCGCGGCGCTGTTTCTCTCGCCGCTGATCCTCGCCGTGCCCGCGCTGGCCACGGCGCCGGCGCTGGTGATCGTGGGCATCTTCATGCTGCAGTCGGCAGTGGAGATCAAAATGGACGACTTCACCATCGCGGTGCCGGCGGTGCTGACGATCATCGCGATCCCGCTCACGTTCAGCATCGCGCAGGGCATCGGCCTGGGGTTGATCGCGGCGGCGGCGCTGGCGATCGCCACCGGCAAGCCCCGCGGTTTCACTCCGGTTGGCTACGCGATCGCGGCGATGTTCTTCCTCGAGTTCTTCCACCTCTTCCCGTTCCACGGGTGAAGTGGACAGGATCGCGTCGTCGGCTTGGCTGGGAGAGAGAAGGCGTAGGGGTGGGCTTCATGGCCGAGCGCAAGGAGCAACGACCTGAACCAGAGGGGGATCCTCCGACCATCTCCTGATGGCGCAAACGCGCCGTGGGGATCGCTCAGTCGATCGGGCGGGTGATGACTGGATCACGCCGCTCGGTGTTTGCGGGGAGAGCGAGAGGGATGCGCATTTCGGAGCTGACGAGATCGGGCTCGTGCTGGCGGAGTTCGAGCGTGGCGCTCGCGCCATACAGATGCGCAAGCCGGGCTCGCGTGTTCTTGATCCCCAAGCCGGTGGAGTTCGATGCCGTGACGATGCGCCCGGGGTTTGTGACACACAGGCGCAACTGTCCGCCTTGCATCTCGGCGGAGATATGGATCTGGCCGCCC
>JAEXPG010000479.1 GCA_023447015.1 Verrucomicrobiota bacterium | reverse complement strand
GAAGGTGGGTCGGCCGGTACCCTCGCTCGCCGTGTTCACAGCCGCGTACCGGTTGGAACGCGGCGGAAGGGGTGGGACTGGGCTGCCCCGTCCTCATTCGGTGTGGCGAGAAACCTCGGCAAATGCGGAACCCTCCCGCACCCATCATGCAGGCAAGATCACGAGGCATTCACCGACGCTTGATCGGATTTTCACGCCCGGGCAGTCGTTTGGCCCGGGCCGTTTGGCGATCCTTCGCACGAGCGCAGCCGGAATCGGCCAGTCGAGTGGCGGGATGTCGGGCGTCGAGGGCCGAGCGCCAAACCGCCGGAGGATCGGTCCGCGCCGGAACAGCCGCCGGGGCGCACCCGGAAAATCAGACCCTCGACGCTCGTCTTTCGGCCCGCGACTGAGTGATGGCTCAGTTCGCCGGGACGACGCCGGCGAGGCGGGCCCGGAGGGCGTCGGGCTGGAAGGGCTTCTGGAGGAAGCCGGCGAGGCCGGCAGCGCCGAACTTGGCCACGGCGTCCTGCTCGCTGTAGCCGCTCATGAGGACGACGGGCAGCTCCGGGCGGAGGCGGTGGATCTCGCGGAAGGTCTCGGCGCCGTCGAGCTCGGGCATGGTGAGGTCGAGCAGCACGGCGCGGAAGTCGTCGCGGCCGGCGTGGAAGATCTCCACGGCCTCCTGGCCGTTGCAGGCGACCACCGCCTCGAAGCCGAAGGAGCGGAGCATGCGGGCGAGGACGCTGCGCACGGTCTCCTCGTCATCCACGACAAGGATACGACGGGCGGCCGGCGCGGCCGGCGGCGGCTCGGCCGGGAGGAGGGCGGTCTGTTCGGCGGCCGGGAAGAGCACGAGGAACGAGGCGCCCTTGCCGGGCTCGCTCTCGACCTTGATGGCGCCGTTGTGGCCGCGGACGATGCCCAGCACGGCGGAGAGGCCGAGCCCGCGCCCGGTGAACTTGGTGGTGAAGAACGGCTCGAAGATGCGCTGGAGGACATCGGCCGGCATGCCGCCGCCGTTGTCGCTCACCTCCACGAAGACGTAGGAGCCCTCGGGCAGATCGGGCGCCAGGTGGGTCTGGTGCAGGTACTCCTTGGTCGCCCGCATCGCGCCGGTGGTGATGCGGATGAGGCCGTCCTTCTCGCCGATGGACTCGGCGGCGTTGGAGACGAGGTTGATGACGATCTGCCGCAGCTGGTTGACGTCGGCCTGGATGAGCGGGAGGTGCTTGTTGAGGAAGAAGCGGAGCTTGGCCTTCTTCGTCGTGGAAAGCTCGAGCAGCGGTGCCGCCTCGGTGATGAGCTCGGAGAGGTCGAGGAGCTGGACGACGAAGCGACCCTTGCCGGAGTAGGCGAGCATCTGGCGGCAGAGCTCGGCGGCGCGCAACGAGGCCTTCTCGATCTCCTCGACGCAGTTGTACGGCGGGGTGCCGGTGGCGAGGTCGAGCTTGGCCAGGGTGGCGGTGCCGAGGATGCCGGTGAGGAGGTTGTTGAAGTCGTGCGCGATGCCGCCGGCGAGCACGCCGAGGCTCTCGAGCTTCTGGGTCTCGCGGACGCGCGCCTCGGTCATGAAGCGCTCGGCCTCGGCGGCCTTGCGGGCGGAGATGGCGCGGGCGACGACGAGCACGCCGCGGGGCGAGCCGTCCTCGGCGGCGAGGGCGGTGGCGTTGCAGAGCAGCGGGATGGGCTGGGCGACGGGATCGGCGACGAGGCCGATCTCGGCGTCGCGCACGGTGCCGCGGGCAAGGGCGTCGGTCCAGAGCTGGCGGGCGCGGCCGGTGTCGGCGAAGCGCTGGGCGAAGTCGACGCCGATGAGGCCGGAGCGCTCGGCGCGCGTGAGGGCCTGGGCGGCGGGGTTGACGTCGATGATGGTGCCGGCGGCGTCGAGGACGAAGACGGGGTCGGGGCTGAGGTCGAGGAGCTGGCGGTTGTAGCGGCTGAGCTCGTGGAGCTCCTCCTCGGCGTGTTTGCGCTCGGTGATCTCCTGCACGACGCCGGCGATGGCCTGGGGCTGGCCGGGGTCGCGGGCGGCGGTGCCGTGGCCGTGGAACCAGCGGATGGAGCCGTTGCGGTCGAGGAGGCGGAACTCGAGGTCGATCTGGGCGGTGCGGCCCTCGCAGGTGGCGAGCCACTGCGCCTGGAGCCGGTTGAGGTCGTCGGGATGGACGAGCCGCATCCATTCGTTGGGGGCACGGTTGGTGCCGGCGGGGAAGCCGAGGAGGTGGTCGAGGATCCCGTCGTTGAGGAGGGTGCGGGTGTCGAACTCGTAGCGCCAGATGGAGGTGCGGCCCGCAGCGAGGGCGTGGCGCAGTTCGGCAGGGGCGGCCACGACATCCCGGATCAGGGTGGCGGCGGCGGGCGGGCGTGGGTTGGGATCCATGACGGAGTGCGGCGCGGGCGAACTCGCGCGGCGGAGGGAAAGCGGTTGCGCCGGATTATCGGGTCCGAGGCGGGCTTGGCAACCCCGATGGGCGGGGGTTGTTGCCTCACCCGAACCCGCTTGAGGGATTCGGCTTGTGCCGGTTCCTGTGGGCCGGGGCGTCGCCCTGGCTCTTCCGGCGGGCCACCTCAGCGCGGTGGACTCGACAGCAGGCACCCTGCGTGCGCCTGCGCCGGCGAATCGCGATGATCGGGGTGCCCCGGGGCCGACCGGCGGAGGGAAAACCGCGTGGCGCGCGGCGCTCAGGTCGCCGCCCAGCGGCCGAAGATCCCGCAGGGGAGCACGGTGTTGTCCACCTTGGCGGGCAGGCCGATCTCGCCGACGGAGATCCGGCCCGCGCCGGACGGCATGAGGGCGGCGAGGAGGTTGCCGGCGACGACGGGCGAAAGGCGGGCGGTGTAGCTGTTGATGAGGAAGAAGAGCGGGCGGTCGGAGAGGATCTTGCCGCAGTCCTCGAGGAGGCCCCAGAGGTCGTCCTCGAGCTTCCACATCTCGCCGGAGCCGCCGCGCCCGTAGGTGGGCGGGTCCATGATGACGGCGTCGTACCTGCGGCCGCGGCGCTGCTCGCGCTGCACGAACTTGCGGCAGTCGTCGACGATGTAGCGGATGGGGGCTTCGGCGAGGCCGCTGAGCGCGGCGTTGTCGCGGCACCACTCGACCATGCCCTTGGCGGCGTCGACATGGCAGACGCTGGCGCCGGCGCGGGCGGCGGCGACGGTGGCGGCGCCGGTGTAGCCGAAGAGGTTGAGGACGGAGATCTCACGGCCGGCGGCGCGGGCCGCGCGGATGAGCTCGGAGCTCCACTCCCAGTTCACGGCCTGCTCGGGGAAGAGCCCGGTGTGCTTGAAGCCGGTCGGGCGGATGCGGAGCGTGAGGTCGAGCGGCGCGTAGCGGATTGTCCACGACTCGGGCAGCTGCCGGCGGAACTCCCATTTGCCGCCGCCGGTGTCGCTGCGGTGGTAGTAGCCGTCCCAGCCGGTCCACGCGGCGCGGCTGGCGCGCGGCCAGACGACCTGCGGGTCGGGGCGCACGAAGGTGAACTCGCCCCAGCGTTCCTGCTTCATGCCGTCGCCGCATTCGAGGAGGCGGTAGTCCTCCCAGCGGTCGGCGAGTTGGATGGGCGAGTAGTCGAGCGGCATGGCCGCAGAGGGGAGACGGGAAACGCGTCGCCGGAAAGCGAAAAGCGGCGGGGAAGCGGAGGAGGGAAGACAGAGGACGGAGAACGGAGGACAGAGGACAGAGGACGGAGGACGGAAGACGGAAGACGGAAGGCGGATGACCGAAGCGGAGAATGGGAATGGGCCGAACAGCTTGTGCGCTGGGTATGCTCAGTACGCGTGGGTGACTTCGAAGGGGGAGAGGATCACGACCTCGTCCTCGTCGCTGGCGACAGCGGACTCGCGGGCCAGCAGGGCCTGCATGGTTTCGCCCGGCAGATCGGTCCGGGCGAGCCAGGCGGCGGCGTTGGCGCGGTCGGACTGCAGCCAGCGGGCGGCGAGGTTGGCGGTCGTGCGGTGGCGTTTCTCGGGATCGTTGATCTGTGCAACCCAGGCGGCCGCAACTTCGGGCGTGCTGGCTTGCGTGGCTTCGACGAGCGCGACGACGGCCTCGCCGCGGGCTGGTCCGGCCGGCAGTTGCGCGACCCATTGGGCGGCGGCCTCGGCGTCCCAGTTGGCCCAGCCGCGGGTGACGGCCGTGCAGATCGCGGCGTTTGCGGCCAGGTCGGGCCGGCGGCGGAGCCATTGGGCGGCGGCGCCGGGGCTCTCGGCGGACCAGCGGCGGATCACGGTGTCCGCGACCTCCTCCCGCGTCTCGCCCGGGCTCATCGAGTCCAGCAACTGTGCCGCCAAGTCGGGTTCGGAAATGACGAGCGACTCGGCGGCGCCGCGGATGAAGGCGTCGCGGGCGGCGCCGGCCGGCAGGCGCGAGGCCTGGGTGGTGGCCGCGGTGGCGTCCGCCCGCGCGAGCTTTCCGCCCAGTGCCACCAGGAAACTGGAGCGCTCCTTGGCGGTGACGAGCGTCTGGGCGAAGGCGACCGCGCCGGCCGGGTCGTTGGTCGGCCAGCTGCCGGCGAGGGCGCGGGCCCCGACCTGCCGGAGCTCCGGGTCGGCGAGCTGCCGGACCCAGGCGGCGGTGGCCGCGGAGTTCTCGCCGGCCATGCGGGCCACGGCGATCTCGAGGGCGCTCGCGCGCAGACCGATGTTGGGCAGCTGCAGGGCGAAGTTGGCGGCGGCGGCCGGGGCGATGGTCTCGCTACGCGCGATGAACCACCAGGCGTTCTCCTGGGCCGCGCGTTTGGCGAGGCCGTCGGGCATGGTGTCGAGCCACTGCAGGGCGGCGGCGGAATCCTTCTGGGCGAAACTCCGGACCGCGTTGGCGAGCAGGCGCTGCTGCATCTCGCCGGCGGGAAACGTGAGCGCGAAGTCGAGCCCGGCCTGGGGATCTTCCGCCATCAGGCCGGACACGATCGAGTCGGCGGCCTCCATCCGCGCCTGGCCGGCGGGCAGGAGGTCGAGCAGTGGCACGGCCTCGAGCGGGTCGCGCCCCGCGGCACTGCGGGCGGCGCTGGCGATCAGCTGCTGACGTTTCGACTCGGACAAGTCGGCGGCCTGGGCCAGCGCGGCGGAGGGGTCCGTCTTCGCCAGCACCGAGAGCGAGCGGAGGACCATCGCCTCGCGGCCGGGGCCGGCCGGCTGGTTGCGGGCGTACTGCAGGGCGGCGGAGGGATTGCTCGTGGCGACGCGGTTGAACGCCGCGTCCCGCACGTGTTCGCGTAGGAGGCCGCCGGGCATCGTGTCGGCGGCGGCGAGCAGTTGGGCCGGTTCCGGCGCACCGGGGCCGTCGAGGGCGTGGATGATCTCCCACTCGCCGAGCGGCACCGCCGGTTGGCGCGCGCACCAGTTCAGCGCGGCCGCGCAGTCGCTGCGCATCCAGAGCAGGGCCAGCGTCCGGCCTGCCGTCGCGCGTTCGACGCCGGCGGGCAGGCGGCCGATGTAGGCGGCGACCGCCGCCGGGTCGTTCGAGGCCCAACCCTGCAGGACGGTCTGCCGCCAGGCGCGTTGTTTCGCGGCATCGCCGGCATGGGCCGCCCACTCCAGCGCGGCGGCCGGATCGGTCGCACCCCAGGTCTCGGCCACGATCTCGCGCGCCTCGTCGGCGACGGCGGCGGGGAGGGTCGTCGCGCCCGCGAGGGCCGCGGCCGGGTCGCGGGTGCACCAGCTCTGGAAGATCGTTTTCATGGCGTGTCGATGAAGATTGAGGCGGTCGCCCTGTTGCAGGAACCGGAGGGCCGCCTCCGGTTCGCGGGCCGCCAGGGCGGCGGCCAACGCGGGGATCAATTCGCGGCGTATCCGCGAATCGGGGAGATGGAGCGCGGCGGCGGCCGCCGTCGTCGGTTCGATGCCGGCCCAGCCGAGGAACACCGCCCGGGTCGCCGCAAGTTGCGCGGCGGGTTCGTCGAGGCCGCGGACGTGGTCCAGCGCCGCGTCGGGGGCGATCTCGCCCCAGCGACGGAGCAAGACCGCGGTCATATCCTCGCGCAGGGTGCGCAACGGCAGGCGGTCGACGGACTCCAGCGCCCGCCGCAGTGTCGGCGAATCAAGCGAGCCGAGGATCTGCACCCATTCGCGGTCGAGCTGCCAGACACCGGCCCGGCCGACCGCGGCGATCCGGGCGTCGAGATCGGCCGGCGGGCGGGAAAGCAGGTCGCCCGCGGCGGCGGACTGGGTGGCGGCTGCCGGCGTCGCGATGGCGAGCGGGCCGGTCGTCTGGGTCCACCGGCCGAGCGCGACCCCGGTGGCGAACACCGTGCCGACGCCGACGGCGGAGAATCCGAGGAGTTTGGGGAGCATGGCTGGAGGAGTTACGCGCGAGCGGCCGTTTTCTTAGGGCCGGCCCGTATTGCTCCATCACGATACCCGATGCGCCCGGGGAAGTTGTCAGGGGCGTGTAAGACTTTGTCAGAAGTTTGTCAGGGGGCGTGCCGGGCCGCGCGGGCGACTGTTTCACCAGCCAGTTACAGGGAGGGGATTCGCCCCGGGCGAAGCGCGCGGAATGCTCGAGGTGTCCATCCCCTAACCATGATCCTTCGATTCCTCCGTTCTCGCGTCGGCCTATTGCCGGCGATGCTTCTTGTCGCCTGGGTTCCGCTACGCGCCCAGAGTGCCGCCATCCCCGGCGATCCCGTGAGCAGTGCGCTCACCGGATCGCATGCCACCTACAACGTCGGGCCCGGGCAGGCCTATGCCGAGCTCGACACGGTTCCCTGGCGCACGCTGGAGGCCGGCGACGTGGTCAACATCTTCCATCGCGCTACCCGCTACTGCGCGAAGTTCGGGATTCGCGGCCAGGGCACGCCCACGGCGCCGATCGTCATCAATGGCGTGACCGATGCCGCCGGCAACCGCCCGGTGCTCGATTTCAGCGGCGCCCGGACCGCCTCCGGCTGCTATCTCGACACCCCGGGCGCCAACAACATCTTCTCGCCGACTCCGGCCTACGGCGAATCGCTCGGCGGCATCGTGCTCAAGCGGGGGACCACGGATCCGGCCACCTACTCGCCCAAATGGATCCAGCTGCGCAATCTCGAGCTGCGCGGTGCGGCGAACGGCAACTCCTACGTCACGCATGGCGGAGTCGTCACGCCCTACGACCGCGCCAGCGGCCTCTACATCCTGCATAGCGAGGATATCCTCCTGGAGAACCTCGTCATCTGCGACAACGGCCAGGGTATCTTCACGATGGCCAAGAACGGGGTCTTCTCGGAAGCCTGCAAGCGCATCACCATCCGCGGCTGTCGTGTGTTCGGCAACGGCGTCGACGGTTCCGACAAGCAGCACAATCTCTACGTCCAGTGCCACCTGCCGGTGGTCGAGGGCAACTTCATCGGACGCGTGCGCCCCGGTTCAATCGGCTCGAGCTACAAGAGCCGCTGCTCCGGCGAACTCTTCCGCTACAACTACGTCGAGGCCTCGGCGCGCGCCATCGACTGGGTCTACAGCGAAAGCCAGGAGATCGACGGCATCGTCACCCAGCCCGAGTACGGAACCGACTTCGCCTACGGCAACGTGATCGTCAACGACGCCAGCACCACCCCCCACGCCAGCAATCCCATCCACTACGGAGGGGACAACGTGGGCGAACAGGTGCCCCGCGATGCCAGCGGCAATGTCATGCCTGTTCTGGTGATTCCGTTTTTCCGCAGCCACCTCTACTTCTGGAACAACACCGTCGTCCTTCGCGGCGCGCGGGAGCAGCACTGGTGGCAATCGGTCTTCGATCTCTCGGTCCCGGCCACCACCGTCGAAGCGTGGAACAACCTCCTCGTGATCGATCCGGCCGGCGGCACGCCGCCGGTCACCGGCTGGGTCAAGTACGCCGGACAGGTGAACCTCCTCGGGAACAATCTGGTGTACGGTCCGATCAACGACGCCGCCGGGACGGCCGCCGCGGCGCACTATCAGGTCAACCGGGCCGGGGCCCTGCTCACGGCCGCGCCGCAGTTCGCGGACCTCGCGGCGAACGACTTCCGCCTGCTCGCGGTCTCTCCGGCCGTCAACGCCGGCGCCGCTCCGCTGCCGGCGGAGGTCGAAGCGGTGGCCGGGGCGCATCCGGTCGCGATGACACCGCATCTCGCGACCAATGGGGCCGAACCCCGTGTGCTTGGCGACGGTGTCATCGACCTCGGGGCGTTCGAGTATCTCGCGCCGCCGGCCGCCGGCTACTGGGCCTGGATCGGCACCTTCACGCTAGCCCCGGGGCTCGATGCGCCGCTGGCCGACCCCGATGGCGACGGTGTCGCCAACCTGCTCGAGTACGCCCTCGGGCTGGATCCCGTGGTGCCGGCGCCCGCCGGCATCTCCTCCCTCATTGTCAGCGATGGAGGCATCGACTATCCGGCGATCCGCTACGTGCGCCGGACTTCTGCGACCGATGTGGCGGTGCAGGTCGAGGTCGCGACGGACCTCGGCTTCGGGCCATTGCTCAGTGGCGCCCAGGTCGCGGTGGCGCCGGGCGCCGTCGCGGGAACGGAGGTTGTGACCGTGCGTTCGAGCACCCCGGTGTCGGCGGGCGCGCGGCAGTTTTTCCGCCTGCGGTGTGTGCTGCCCTGAGCCGCGCCGCTGCCGTCGAGGGACGGATGTCGAGCGACGCGATGGGACTGGACCGATGCGAGCGCGGACGGTGTTGAGTTGCCGCGCCGTGGTTGGCTCCTGTCCCTGGCGGGGCTGGTGGAGGCCGGAGTTTGGTACGTGGTGACGATTTTCACGGAATTTCCTCGCCCGAATCCCCGATTGGGTTTGCATCGCCGCACCCCAACATGCCGCCGGCCGCCTATGGGTGGTTGGCGCGCCCCACCCCGCTTGTAGAAAGGAACCCATGCTCGCCATACCGTCGCTGATTGCTGTCGCCATTCCGGAACGTCCTGGGTTGATGGAGTCGATATCATACCAGGTGGTCGGGCTGCTCGTCGTCTTCACGGCTTTGGGGTCGATCTGGTTCCTGATGGAGGTGATGGGCTTTGTCTTTCGGACGATCGAGGCGCGCAAACGCGTTCAGCCTGCGGCGACGCCGGTGTCTGTGAAGGAGACGCTGGAACTGCCGCTGCCGGGGGTGTCCCCGGAGGTGATCGCGGTGATCACCGCGGCTGCGCATGCGAGCCTGCAGGCGGGTGAGCACATCGTCGCGATTCACCCCCTTGGGAGCGACCACGACCAGGAAGTGCGCCTGGCGGCGTGGTCGAGCGAGGGCCGCCGCCAGATCTTCGCCGGCCGCAAAGTTCGTTAACCCCAACTCTCTCCAGTCATGTTCCAAGGTCTTCTCGATTTCATCAACACCACCGGCTTCACGAGCATCACCTGGCAGATGGCGGTGATGTGGGCGGTCGTCATCGTTCTGCTCTATCTGGCGATCGTGAAGGGCTTCGCGCCGCTGCTGCTGGTGCCCATCGCGTTCGGCGCACTGGTGGCGAACCTGCCGACGCGCGGCGTCATCACCTCGGAGATGCTGCCCAGCGGCGTCTACCAGACCTCGACGTTCAAGGTGGAGGGCGAGGTCTTGCATCACCCCGGCGCGGACGCAGGGCAGGCGGGGCAACCGGAGCGCCTGGCGGTGAAGGTCGACCGTGTGGAGGGCGGCCTGTACGACTTCATCGCGCAGGGCGTGAAGCTGGAGATCTTCCCGCCGATCATTTTCCTCGGCGTCGGCGCCTTGACGGACTTCGGCCCGCTGATCGCGGCACCACGGACCTTTCTTCTCGGCGCCGCGGCGCAGCTCGGCCTGTTCGTGACATTCTGCGGCGCGCTGCTGATGAACTTCACCTCGAAGGAAGCGGCCTCGATCGGCATCATCGGCGGGGCCGACGGCCCGACCTCGATCTTCGTGACCAACAAGCTTGCGCCACACCTGCTCGGCGCGGTGGCGGTGGCGGCGTACAGCTACATGTCGCTCGTGCCGCTCATCCAACCGCCGATCATGAAGCTGCTCACGACGGACAAGGAGCGGCGGATCAAGATGAAGTCGCTGCGCAAGGTGTCGCGGCTGGAGAAGCTCATCTTCGCCATCGTGGTGATGGTCGTCTGCATCCTCATCGTGCCGGACGCCGCCGCGCTGATCGCGATGCTCATGCTCGGCAACTTCCTGCGCGAGTGCGGAGTGGTCGAGCGCCTGCTCTTCTCCGCCCAGAACGAGATCATCAACATTCTCACGATCTTCCTCGGCACGAGCGTGGGCCTGACGATGGGCGGCCAGAGCTTCCTCGCCTGGGGCACGATCAAGATCATCATCCTCGGCGTGGTGGCCTTCGGCTTCTCCACGGCGGGTGGCGTGCTCTTCGCCAAGCTGATGAACAAGTTCAGCCCGAACAATCCGATCAATCCGCTCATCGGTTCAGCCGGCGTGTCGGCGGTGCCGATGGCCGCGCGCGTGTCGCATATCGAGGGCCAGAAGGTCGACCCCAGCAACTACCTGCTCATGCACGCGATGGGCCCGAACGTGGCGGGCGTGATCGGCACGGCGGTCGCCGCGGGCTACTTCATCTCGACGCTGAAGTGAGGCGGGCGGCGGGCCGCTTCACACGAAGCGCTGCCACGAAGTCAGGTAGGCCCGCAACGATTCCATGATCGGCAGCGCCGGGGCCGGCGCTGATCCGGCCGGGCGCCACACCGCGCCGATGGCGACCCTTCCGTCGTAATCGGCGAGCGGGCGCATGACGACCCGGCGCCGTTTCGCCCGCGCGGCGAAGGACACGGGCAGCACCGCCACGCCCGCTCCGCGGGCGACGAACTCGAAGAGCGTGACAGCCATCTCGCTTGAGAGCGGAATCTGGAGTTCCCGCTCGCGCTCGCGCGCCAGCGAGGTCAGGCGGCGCAACAATCCCGGGGATTGCTCGAACAGCAGCAGGCGGCACTCCAGCAGGTGGGCGAGGCGTACGGCTCGTTTTGCCGCCAGGGGATGATCCGCCGGGCAGAAGCAGGCGTAGGGCAGTCGGGCGAGCTCCTCGGTGGCGAGATCTCCGAGCGGCACGGCTTCGAGATCGAGCAGGCCGAGGTCGGAGCCGCCGCTGGCGACCGATTCCACCACGCGGGCCGGCGGACGCTCCCGCAACTGCATCTGCGGTGTCTCCTTGGTTCGCGGCTGCTCGGCGAGCAATGGCGGCAGCAGTTCGGTCGCGAGGTAGGGTTGCACCGCGATCCGGACGACCGGTCTGGCGCGGAAATCACGCCGCCGCGCGTCGGTGCGGAGCTGTTCGACCTCGCGCAGGATCCGCCGGGCGGTGACAAGGGTGCGCGCTCCGGCCGATGTCAGCGTGACGCCGCGGGCGCCGCGGACGAGCAGCGGCGCGCCGACCTCATCCTCAAGTTTCCGGATCTGCACCGAGAGGGCGGGCTGTGAGACATGGCAGTTCGCCGCGGCGGCCATCATGCTGCCGCAGCGCGCGACCGCCTCCAGATAGCGCAGTTGGTGCATTTCCATGGCGCGAGCTATAGCTTCTGGCTTGGTCGGCCCAAACAAAAACGAACGATCGTCGCTTGTTCGGGGGCGCGGGGCACCGGAGGGTGGCGCCATGAAAAAAACCAAACGCACCGCCTCCGTCGGTCGCCGCGTCCGCGGCGCGGAGACCACCACGCGTCCCCGCCGCATCGCCATGATCTCGACCCACGGCTACGTCGCGGCCAATCCGCCCCTTGGCGCGGCCGACACGGGCGGCCAAGTCGTGTACGTGCTTGAGCTCTCGAAGAAGTTCGCCGCCCTCGGGTATGACGTCGACATCTGGACGCGACAGTTCGCCGACCAGCCCGCGGCCGAGGAAGTCGCCCCGGGGGTTGTGCTGCGGCGGGCGCCGTGTGGCGGCCCGGAGTTCATCCGCAAGGAGGACCTGTACCGTTTCATCCCCGAATGGTGTGAGAACGCGCTTCGCATCATCCGTGCCGAAGGACTGGGCTACGCCTTCATCAACTCGCACTATTGGGATGCCGGCCTGGCGGGGCAGCATCTGGCCGACGTGCTCGACGTGCCGCATATCCACACGCCACATTCGCTCGGTTCGTGGAAGAAGAAACAGATGGCCGAGGGGGCGAGCGCGGTCGATCTGGCCGGCTACAACTTCGATGTCCGCATCCGCGAGGAGACCGCTCTGTTCGCCTCGTCCGACATGGTGATCGCGACCACGCCCGAACAGGTCGACATCCTCGCCACGGACTACGATGCGCCGCTGGAGGAACGCGTGAAGATGGTGCCGCCCGGTTACGACGACGCGCGCTTCTTTCCGGTGAGCGAATCGACCCGGCAATCGCTCCGGCGGCGGATCGGTTTCCGTGGGCCGACCATTCTCGCGCTGGGTCGGCTTGCCCGGAACAAAGGCTACGATCTACTCGTGCGGGCTTTCGCGGTGACGCTGAAGCGGGTGCCCGAGGCCCGACTGCATCTGGCGATCGGCGGCGAGAGCCTCAACGAGCGGGAGCAGGCGATCCTCGCCGAACTGAAGGCGATCGTGGAGGAGCTCAAGCTGGGGGAGACCGTCACCTTCGGCCATTTCATCCCCGACGCCGAGTTGGCCGACCATTATCGCGCAGCAGATCTGTTCGTCCTGTGCAGCCGCTACGAACCGTTCGGCATGACGGCGATCGAGGCCATGGCCTCCGGGTGCCCGACGGTGGTGACCATTCACGGCGGCCTGTACCGTGCACTCACCTTCGGACGCCACGCGCTTTTTGCGGACCCATTTGATGCGGAGGACCTCGGCATCACGATGATGAAGGTCTTCAAGCATCCGCGCCTGCGGGCCCGGATGGCCCGCATGGGTGCCCACAAGGCGCGGAGCCTCTTCACCTGGACGGGAATCGCGCAGCAAATCGTCGCCCTCGCCGAGGCGCGGCATACTGCCGCCTTCGCGCTCGCCGACAACGAGTGGGACGAACCCTGGAACGATAGTGACTGAACTCCTCACCAGACTTCCACCGGAGCTTGCGACCGTGGTGCGCGAGACGGTCTTTGTGCTCGTGGTGCTGGCGCTCACGATGCTGGCGCTGCGGCTGGTTGGGCGCCTCGTGCGGTGGCTCGCGGTGACGCTGCAGGCGCCGCCGCTGTCGTTGCGGCCGCTCACGGTCACCGGGCGGGCGCTCGTGCTGCTGGTGGTGGCGAGCACGCTGGCTGAGCACTACTTCGCCGTGGACTTCTTCGCGGTGCTCGGCGGGCTGCTCGCGCTGCTCGGCATCGGCTTCGTCGCGGTGTGGAGCATCCTGAGCAACGTCCTCTGCACGTTGCTGCTCCTCACCGTGCGTCCGTTTCGCATCGGCGACGAACTTGAGCTGGCTCCGGACCCGTTACGGGGTCGTGTGGTGGATCTCAATCTGTTCTTCACGACGCTGCAGGCGCCGGATGGTCGGCTGGTCCAGTTGCCGAACAACCTTTTCTTCCAACGTGCGATCATCCGTCGGCGGGCCGAGGTCGGTGTGTCGTTGGGGGAGCGATTTTCTCGTGAGACCGAAGCGGTGTTATCGGAGGGCAGCGCCGGGCGCTCGCCGCCAGCTGGGCAGGCGTGAGGCCGCTGCACCTCCATGGGTACTAGGGTCATTGTCGAAACATCGGATAACACCGCGAACGCCGCGCGAGGGCGACCGGGAGGGGCGGCCGACGGCCTCTCCCGGTCGTGTCGCGGGCAGAACCTAGACCGTGTCCTGGTGGGATTTGCGAACGAGCAACCAGCCGGATTCGGCATCACTTCAGCATGAGACAGGCGTCCCGATCATGAGCACGTTGGACTACGGTATTCTCGGCGGGTATCTCCTCGCGATCATGCTGGCGGGCGTCTGGCTGGCCCGGAAGGCGGCTGGTGGCGCGGACCACTACTTCCTCGCCGGCCGGGATCTGCCGTGGTGGGCGCTCGGCTGCTCGGGCATGGCCAGCAACCTCGACGTGGCCGGCACGATGACAATCGTGACCCTGATCACGGTTTACGGACTGCAGGGATTCTTCATCGAACTGCGCGGCGGCGTGGTGCTCCCGATCGCGGTGTTCCTCGCGTTCATGGGCAAGTGGCATCGCCGGTCGGGCGTCATGACGACCGCGGAGTGGATGTTGCTGCGCTTCGGCCACGGCGCGGGCGGCCGGCTCGCCCGCACGATGGCGGCGCTCACCTACGTGGTGATCACAGTGGCGATGATCGTGTTCTTCCTCACGGCGGGCGGGCGCTTCCTTGCGGCCTTCCTCCCGTTCACGGCGACGCAGTGCACGATCGGCATGGCGGTGGTGGCGTTCGGATACACGATCGCCGGCGGCCTCTACGGCGTGATCTGGACCGATGTGGTGCAGGCCGTGATCATCGGGGCGGCGGCGGTCTATGTCTCGGCGGTGGCGGCAGGACAGGTCACGCCGGAGTTGTTGGCGCGGTGGCCTGGCGCCGAGCTCAACTATCTGGTGCCGTTGCCGACCCATTCGCGGCTGGCACCGTACAACCCATTCTGGCTTTTCGTGATCGTGTGGGCGGGCAAGGGGCTACTCGAGGGGCTCGGTGGCAGCGGCGGTTCGGCCTACATGGCGCAGCGTTTCTACGCGGCGAGAAGTGAAGCGGACTGCCGGAAGATCGGCATGCTGTGGACGGTGCTCTTTGCCGCGCGATGGCCGATGGTGCTCGGGTTCGCGATCCTCGCGATCGCCGTGGGGCTCGATGTGCGCACGCTGGCCGACGCCGAGGGCGTGCTGCCGCGAGTGCTGCAATCGGAGTTCTTCCCGAGCGGGGTGCGAGGATTGGTGGTGGCAGCGATGATGGCGGCGGCGATGTCGACCTTTGACAGCACGATCAACGCGGGGGCGGCGTACGTGGTACGCGATCTCTTCCTGCCGCTGCGACCGCGGGCGTCGGAGCGTGAGATGGTGTGGGCGGGCTACCTCGCTTCGGCGTTGCTGGTGGGCGTGGCGATGCTGCTGGCGTTCGGCCTCGGCGCCTCGGTGCTGGGGATTTGGGTGGGCATCGTGATGCTGCTATTTCCGGCGTTTCTCGTGCCGTTCGCGCTGCGCTGGTT
>JAEXPG010000323.1 GCA_023447015.1 Verrucomicrobiota bacterium | reverse complement strand
AGAAGCGGAGGAAGCCGTAGGTGCCCATCTTGAGGAGCACGCTGGCCAGGATGACCGAGCCGGCGGTCGGCGCCTCGACGTGGGCGGCGGGCAACCACGTGTGGAAGGGGAACATCGGGACCTTGATCGCGAAGGAGAGCGCGAAGGCGGCGAAGATCCAGAGCTGGAAGCCGTGGCCGAAGCCGTGGCCGGCCGCCATCATATCGGGGATGCTGAAGGTGTGGACCTGGAGGCGCAGCGCGACGATCGCGACGAGCAGCATCACCGAGCCGGCCATGGTGTAGATGAAGAACTTCAGCGCGGCGTAGATCTTGCGCGGTCCGCCCCAGACACCGATGAGCAGCGTCATCGGGATGAGCATGGCTTCCCAGCAGACGTAGAACAGGACGAGGTCGAGCGCGCTGAACACGCCGATCATCGCCGCTTCCATCACCAGCAGGCTGACCATGAACTCCCGCACTCGCTTGCTGATGTACTTCCACGAGCAGAGCACGCACAGCGGTGTGATCAACGTGGTGAGGAGGATGAGCAGGACACTGACGCCATCGACGCCGAGGTGGTAGTCGATCTTCAGGCTTGGAATCCATTCGCAGTGCTCGACGAACTGGAAGCCGGTCTGCGTGGCGATGTAGCCGGTGTAGAGCGGCAGGGAGACGACGGCGATGGCCAGCGACGACAGGAGGGCCCACCAGCGCAGCACGCGCTCGTTGGAGATCGCGGCCGCGACCGCGGCGGCGGCCAACGGGGCGAAGAGGAGAACGCTGAGGAGATGCTCTTTCATCAGACGGGCGTGCCTTAGGCGACGAAGTAGAGGAGGGCCGCGACGACGACGGCGGCCACGAGGAAGGTGATGGCGAGGTTGGCCTGCACGGCGCCGCTCTGGGCGGAGCGCAGACGCTGGCCGGTGGCGCGGACTTTCTCGGCCAGGCCGTCGACGACGCCGTCGATGCCATAGCGGTCGAAGAGGTCGACGACGCGGGTGGTCCACATCAGCGGGATGAGGCCGAGCACGCGGTAGATCTCACCGACGGCGGTGTCGATGGTCTGGATGGGCTTGCTGGCCAGCCACTGGAAGGCCTGGCCGCCGCGGCGGTAGAGCCAGTCGTTGTCGATGTTGATGCCCGCGTGCGGCTCGATCTTGTGCGTGCGCACCATGAGGAAGAAGGCGCAGGCGGTGAAGAGCAGGATCTGGAGGCTCTCGAAGATGTGCGGTGCGTTGTACGGGTGGTAGGCCGCGGCAACCTCGCCGTAGGGGAGGAGGCGGTAGAGCACGCCGTAGGCGATGCCGAGGAAGATGCAGAGGAACGCCGCGATGCCCATGGCCGCGAGCATGTTCCACGGCGGATCACCCGCGCGGTCGCGGACTTCGTCGGAGCACTTGTCGGAGCCGAACCAGACGAAGTACGGGACCTTGAGGCCGTTGCAGTAGAAGGTACCGATCGAGGCCAGGAGGAGGAAGAAGCCGGCCCAGTAGAGCGACGGGTTCTTGAAGGCCGCGGCGGTGATCATCGACTTCGAGACGAAGCCGCTGAAGAGCGGGAAGGCCGAGATCGAGAGACCGCCGATGAGCGTGAGGAGGAACGTCCACGGCATCTTCTTGTAGAGGCCGCCGAGGTTCGACATGCGCGTCTCGCCGGTCATGTGGAGGACGGCGCCGCCGCCCATGAAGAGCAGGCCCTTGTAGAGGATGTGGGCGAAGGCGTGGGCGCAGGCGCCATTGATGGCGAGCTCGGTGCCGATGCCGGCGCCGGCGACCATGTAGCCGACCTGCGAGATGATGTGGTAGGCGAAGAGGCGGCGGATGTCGTTTTCGATCACGGCGTAGAGCACGCCGTAGAGCGACATGATGACGCCGAGCCAGACCAGCAGCTCCATGCCCGCGAAGCCGCGGCAGAGGGCGTAGACGGCGGTCTTGGTGGTGAAGGCGCTGAGGAAGACGGAGCCGTTGAAGGTGCCGTTCGGGTACGCGTCGGGCAGCCAGGCCTGGAAGGGCGGGACGGCGGCATTGACGATGATGCCGACGAGGATGAAGAGGCCGGCGGGGGTGAGGTCGGCGCCGAGGGCGTGGAAGTTCTCGAACGCGATCGCCTCGGGAGCCTTGCCGTGGGTCCAGAGGATGATGCCGGCGAGGAGCGAGAGGCCGCCCGCGACGTGGACGAGCAGGTAGCGGTAGCCGGCGCGGGTCGATTCCGGCGTGCGGCGGAACCACACGAGGAAGACCGAGGAGAATGCCATGACCTCCCAGAAGAGGAAGAGCACGAAGAGGTCGCCCGCAAAGATGGCGCCGAGCGAGCCGGAGACGTAGGTCCACGCGGCGGAGTGCTGGGCGTCCTCGTTGACATGGAGACCGTAGAGCGTGCCGATGCAGGCCATGCCGCTCATGATGACGGCGAAGACGAGGCTGAGCTTGTCGACGCGGCCGAAGGTGAGCGTCCAGTCGAGGAACTGGAACTGGCCGTGGAGGGCGGAGTCCTGGCCGAGCATCGAGAGGACGACGCCGAAGGCCGCGAGCGGCACGAAGAGCAGGAACGCCTTCTTGAAGGCCTTCGGGATCAGCGGGAGCAGAAGCGCGCCGGCGATGAGGACCAGCGAGGGATGGATCCAGAGATTATTCACCGTAGTAGTCCTCCTTCACGGAGACGCCGAAGTGGCCGTAGGATTTGGAGACGACGACGATCACGACGCAGCCGAGGAAACCGAAGAGCGTCCAGAAGACCGGCTTGGTCTCGGCGACGTGGTAGGCGGTGGCCCAGAAGCCATGGGCTTCCGCATGCTCGCCAACGGCGGCGTGCTCGGCCGGAGCGCCCTCCTTCGCCGAAGCGGCTATGGAGGGTGAAGCGTGCTCGGCGGCGACCGCGGCGTGGGATTCGTGCTTGGCCGCGGGAGCCTCCTTCGCCGAGGCTTCGGAGGCCAAGGCCTCGTGGTGTTCCTCGGCGGTGAAGATGCGGACGATGTCGGCGGCGACGAGCAGTGCGAGCACCACCCAGCAGGCGACGACGACCGCCTTCAGGTTGCGGCGGAGGGTTTCGATGATTCCGAGGAGGCTCATTGTTGGGCGATCCCCTTCACGAATTGCATGATGAGGTCGGGGTAGAGGCCGATGATCACGGAGATCACGGCGGAGATGCAGAGCGGGATGAGCATCGCGAGCGACGCCTCGCCGTGGCCGTGACCGTGGTCGTCGCCGTGGCTATGGTCGCTGTGCTGGTGGTCGTGGCCGTCGTCGTGGTCATGGCCACCGTGGCCCGCGGCTGCGGCGGCGGGTTTGCCGAAGAACGCCTGGTAGACGACCGGGGCGAAGTAGGCGGCGTTGAGCAGCGAGCTGCCGATGAGGACCGCGAGGAGGAAGTAGGAGCCGAGGCCGAAGGAGGCGTTCGCGTCGAGCGAGCCGACGAGCATGTAGAGCTTCGAGATGAAGCCGGCGACCGGCGGGGCGCCGATCATGGAGAGCGAGGCGACGGCGAAGGCGCCGAAGGTCCACGGCATCTGGCGGCCGAGGCCGCCCATCTCGGAGATGTCCTTCTTGTGCGCGGTGACGAAGATCGCGCCGGCGCAGAAGAACAAGGTGATCTTCGAGAAGGCGTGGGCGGCGATGTGGAAGATGCCGCCCTCGATGCCCGCCGGGTTGAGCAGCGCCACGCCGAGGATGACGTAGGAGAGCTGCGAGACGGTGGAGTACGCGAGCCGCGCCTTCAGGTTGTCCTTCGAGAGCGCGATGATCGAGCCCAGCAGGATGGTGACGGAGACGAAGCAGGCGGTCGGCAGGCCGAGGTGGAGGCGCTCCATCGTGTCGGTGCCGAAGACGTAGAGCATCACGCGCACCGTGGAGAACACGCCGATCTTCACGACCGCGACGGCGTGGAGGAGGGCGGAGACGGGCGTGGGCGCGACCATGGCGGCCGGCAGCCAGTTGTGGAAGGGCATCACGCCGTTCTTGGCGAAACCGAGGATGCAGGCCGCGTAGAGGGCGATGATCAGACCGTTGTGGACGGCGACGTTGTGGAACAGACCGGTGTGGGCGTCGTGGGCGAAGTCGAGCGTGCCGGTGAGCACGTAGATCAGCACCATCGCGGGGAGGATGAACGCCTTGGCGGTGGTGGTGAGGTAGATGAGGTACTTCTGGCCGCCGGCGTAGCCTTCCTCGTCCTGGTGGTGGGCGACGAGCGGATACGTGGAGACGCTCACGACCTCGTAGAAGAAGTAGAGCGTGAGGAGGTTGTCGGCGAAGGCGCCACCGACCGCGCCGAAGAGCGCGAGGGCGAAGCAGGTGTTGAAACGGGTCTGGTTCGACTCGTGGTGGCCGCGGAGGTAGCCGGCGGCGTAGAAGACGGCGATGATCCAGAGGAACGAGGCCGCGAGCGCGAAGACCATCGAGAGGCCGTCGGCGCGGAGCGAGAGGCTCAGGCCCTGGTAGTTTTCCGTGGCCGGCAGGAGCTGGGCGACGGTGAAGTGGACGGTCTTGCCCGCGAGGACATCGGGCACGAGCGACGCGACAAAGCCGAACATCGTGCAGGCGGCGATGAACGACATCGCCTCGCGCAGGTTCGGCTTCTTGCCGGTGGCCATGACCAGCCCGGCGCCGACGAGCGGCGCGAGGAGGGCATACACCAAACGAGGATCGGATTCCATGGGCGGGGCGTCAGCGTTTCAGGTCGGTGAGCTCGCGGGACTTGATGGACCCGTAGTTGCGGTAAACCGCGATGAC
>JAEXPG010000363.1 GCA_023447015.1 Verrucomicrobiota bacterium | reverse complement strand
GAGGTGAAGGGCGCGCCCTCCTGCTTGGCCAGCTCCTGGAGCCGGCGGTTGATCATCGTGTAGGCGAGCTGGCGCGGCAGGTACTTCAGGCGGTTGGCGGCGGTGTCGGGCTCGAAGGCGTAGGGGGCCACCGTCTGGCTGCCCACGGTGATGCTCGGCAGCTCGGGGTCGCGGTGGATCTGGGCGCGGACCTCGGTCGGCATCTCGACGCGGCCGAGGTTCGGTTCGGCGCGGGCGGGGGCGCGGTCCTTCATGTCGCCGAAGGCGGCGGCGATGAGCGGGGCGACGGCAGAGGGTTCGACCTGGCCGACGACAACCAGCGCCATGCGCTCCGGGCGGTACCAGGTGTCGTAATAGTCGAGGAACTGCTCGCGCGGGGCCGAGCTGATCACCTCGACGGTGCCGATCGGGAAACGCCGGGGCAGGAGGCTCGCGGGCAGGACGAAGTTCCACTCGGCCTCGGTGGCGCGGAAGTCGGCGGAGTCGCGCTCGCGTTTCTCGGCCAGGATCACGCCGCGCTCCTGCTCGATCTCCTCGGGGAGGAAGAGGTTGCCGTCGGCGTAGTCGCGGAGGGCCTTGAAGGCCTCGCGCAGGGACTCCGCGTCGTTCTTCGGGAGCTCGACCTGGTATTGGGTGCGGTCGAACCCGGTGGAGGCGTTGGTGTCGGGGCCGAAGGCCATGCCGAGGCGTTGGAAGTACTCGATGAGCTGACCGGGCGGGAAGTTGCGGGTGCCGTTGAAGCCCATGTGCTCGATGAAGTGGGCGAGGCCGCGCTGGGCGTCGGTCTCCATGAGGGCGCCGGTCTCGACCAGGAGGCGCACGCTCACGCGGTCCTTGGGCTCGGCGTTGGGGAGGATCGCGTAGCGCAGACCGTTGTCGAGGCGGCCCCAGGTGACGGCGGGATCGACCGGGATGTCGCTGGTCGCATGCGGCCACACGGTGGTGGCGGGGGCGGCGACCGGGGCCGCGACGGTGCGCAACGCGAGCGCGAGGAGCAGACCGAACGAGAGGAACGACGGGGTGCGGTGCTTCATGCGCGGGCGAGTCAGGCGGAAGTCGGTGGCGGGCACAAGCCGGGCGGGACGGGGGGTCGCCAGCCGGGAAGGACGGAGCGGTCGCGGCGGGCCGGGGGGCGGCATGGAGCAGCGGGCGGGCCGTAGCGGGCGCGGCTCCGGTGCAAACCTGAGCTTGTGCCCCGGGCTGGGCGCCCCGATTTTTCCCGCATCCCCCCACCATCGATGCTCTGGCTCTACCGACTCCTCTTCATCCCCGCGATGCTCCTGGCGGCGCCGTTCTACCTGCGCCGGATGTGGAAACGCGGCGGTTATCGCGCCGGCTTCGGCCAGCGTTTCGGCGCCGTGGCGCCGCTGCCGCCGAAACGTGCGGGAGTCGCCAGAGTCTGGTTGCAGGCGGAGAGCGTGGGCGAGGTGCTGGCGATGGGGCCGCTGATGAAACGGCTGGCGGACACCGGCCGGGCGGAGGTCTACCTCACGACCACCACCAGCACCGGCCATGCGCTGGCGCGCGAGAAGTTCGCGGGCACAACCGTGGGCATCGGCTATTTCCCTCTGGATTGGTGGCTGTTCAGCCGCCGGGCATGGGCGCGGATTCAACCCGATCTCGTGCTCCTGGCCGAGAGCGAGCTCTGGCCCGAGCATCTCGTCCAGGCGAAGAAGCGGAAGACGCCGGTGGTGCTGGTGAATGCGCGCCTCTCTGATCGCAGCTTCCGCCGGCTCGCCTCCGTTCGCACGCTGGCCGCCAGCCTGTACCGCCGGATCACGACAATCCTGCCGTCCTCCGAGCAGGATGCCGAACGCTTCCGCAAGCTGGGCGTGCCGGCCGAGAAACTCGTCACCACGGGCAACCTGAAGTTCGACGTCGGGATCAAGACGCTGGACTCCTGGGAGCGCGCGATGCTGCGGCGTGAGCTCGGATTCGCCGACAACCAGCTCGTGATCCTCGGCTCCTCGACCTGGGCGGGCGAGGAGGCGGCGATGTTGCGGCTGCTCGAGCGCGCGCGGCGCGACGGGATCATCTGCCAGCTGCTGCTGGTGCCGCGACACGCGGAGCGGCGCGACGAGATCGAGGCGCTCCTGAAGACGCGGCCGCTCAACTGGCACTTCCGCTCGAAGGGGCAGGCGCTCGGCCAGGTCGACGTGTGCGTGGCCGACACGACCGGCGAGCTGCAGAAACTCACGCAGGTGGCGGACCTCGTTTTCGTCGGAAAGAGCCTGCCGCCCAACGAGGGCGGGCAGACCCCGATCGAGGCAGCGCTGCTGGAGAAGCCGATCCTGTTCGGGCCGGCGATGAGCAACTTCCGCGTGGCCGCGGCCTCGCTCACCGAGTGCGGCGCCGCGTGGTGCGTGGCGAACGAGGTGGAGCTGGTCGACCAGGGACTCGCGCTCCTGCGCGACGAGAAGCGGCGCGCGGCGATGTCCGCGGCGGCGAGCGCCTGGCACAAGGCCAACCAGGGCGCGATGGACCGCACGCTGCGCCAGCTCGAGCGTTTCCTCGGGGCGAAACCGTGAGGCGCGGACCGGGCCGCTTCGGCTACCGCGACGCCTTTGGCGTGAGCTTGCGGACGGGCGCGTCCATCTGGCCGCGGGTGACGCCGAGCTGGTTGATCAGCTTGAACTCCCGCCAGAGCTCGGCGCCGGTGATCTCGCCGGCGAGCAGCTGCCGGTAGCGCCCGACGACGCGCGCGATCTCGTCGGCCTCCTCGTCGAGGAAGTCGACGCGGAAGTGCCGCGCGCCCAGCTCGAGCATGCGGCCGACGAACTCCGCGCCGGTCTGGGCGCGGGCGTTGAAGACGGTGTTGCGGCAGCCGGCGTCGGCTTTCACCGGGTGCTCGGCGCCGAGGTGGTCGCGAATCCGCAGGTCGACGCGGTCGCAGGGCCGGCCGCAGTCGTGGTAGTCCTTGCCGGTGGTGAGGAACGCGCAGAACACGCAGTGCTCCATGTGAAACATGGGCATGTGCTGGTGGATCGTGATCTCGAGCGCGGTCGGATCG
>JAEXPG010000344.1 GCA_023447015.1 Verrucomicrobiota bacterium | reverse complement strand
GGACGGGCGCGCGGCGAGAAACAGCGCGATCGCGACGAGCGCGGCGGCCCCCGCCAAGCGGCCGCCGGACGGGCGGGTGCCGGCCAGTTCGGTGCGGAGGTCGTCGCCGGTGGTGCGCGCGCGGCCGTGCAAGACCCGCAGGGTGTAGAACGCCTTGACCAGCGGATCGACGGCGAGCCAGGCGAGCAGGGTGACCAGCGCGAGGAAGGTGGAGTTGAGGAAGGCGATGCCGCGCACGGCGAAGATGTTCTCGAGCCCGAGGAGGCGGTTGGCCAGCCAGGGCACGAGATAGAGCGAGGCGGCGAGGTTGATCCAGACCGTGCCCGCCAGGACCTTGATCAGCAGGAGTCCGATGTGGTTCTGCGCCGGCCAGAGCTCGGCCTGCGCCCAGGCCTCGCGACGCAGGGGCGGCCGGCCGGGATCGGCGGCGCCGAGCACGGAGGCGTTCTGGTAGAACGCGTAGATCCAGCCGAACGGGACGGCGAGGGCGGCGGCGAGCGGCAGACCGAACAGGCCCCAGACCTGCAGACGCAGCTGGGCGGCGGCGAGTCCGCGCAGGCGACGGAAGTCGAAAGCCGGCGGCGGCGCCCCGAGGCGCAGGGCCATCAGGTGGGCGCAGAACGCGGCCTGGCCGGCCTTCAGCGCCGCGAAAAGCCCGACCAGCACGAGCCCGGCGAAGGCGCGCTCGGCCGGGCCCGGCGCGAACCAGCTCGCCCGTGCCCAGAAATAGGCGACGCCGGCGACCCACGGGACGGCCCCGGAAAGATAGGCGACCCAGGCGGCGGCGGGGGCCCGGCGGAGGAGGTGCACGGACTCCTCGAAGAGCTCGAGGCAGGAGGGTCCGGCGCGGCGGAGGCGGTCGGCGGGGTTCATGGTTGGGGCGCCGGCCGGGCCGGGGTGCGCTTGGGGGAGGGCTGCTCCTGCCAGAAGGTGGCGTCGTGGAAGTTCTGCGGGATGCGACCGAGCAGCTCCCCCGTGTAGAAGAACACGAGCCAGAGGACGACGAGGGCCGCGGCGAGGGCGAGCCGCGCGCGCAGCCGGGCGTGGTCGCGGGGCGGGTGCGCGGCCGCGGGCGACTGGAGCCTGGTCAGGCAGCCGGCGCAGAGCAGGCGCCCCTCGTGCTCGACGACACACTCCCGGCAGAAGGGCTGGCCACACACCGGGCATCGTGCCGCGGCCTCGCGCTCCGGATGACGGAGGCAACGCCAGGCGCGGATGGGCGCAGGGCGGAAGGCGGGCACGGGGGGCGGCGGCATGGCGGGCGTGGGAGGGCGGTGGAGAAGGGGAAGGTGGGAAAGTGGAGGGTGGCGAAGTGGAAGGTGTAAGGTGGGAAAGTGGGAAGGTGGCGGACGGAGGACGGAGGACGGAGGGCTGAGGACGGAGGACGGAGGGCGGAGGGCCGTGGATTTCGGTCAGCGCTTTTTGGTGGGCCGGGGTGGATGGGCTCAGGACTCCGGCTCGAGGGGCGGCAGCTCCGGCCTTGGCGCCGGCCCGGTTGTGTCGCCAATAGACGGTGACGGATCGGCCGCGGGAACGGCCGCCTCGGGCGCGGCCGCAGCCGGGGTGGCCGGGGAGGACGGGAGCACCACTGACGGTGCGGCGGCCGGGAGCACCACGGGCGCCGGGGCGGACGGGGCGGCGACGGGGGGCGGGGTGAGGGAGGCCTGCGCCGCCTGGATGAGCGGCACGATGCGGGCGAAGACCCTGCGGGTGCGGCGGAAGCGCGAGAGCGGGGGCAGCGGCACGGTTTGCACGCCGCTCATGAGTGTGACCTTGCAGCTGCGGCCCAGAATCAGGTTCCAGACGAGCACGACGAAGAAGGGCGCCGCGGCGATCAGGAGCCCGACCCCGCTGCCGCTTCCCATCACGATGCTGAGTGCGGCGAGCAGCCCGAGGAAGGCCACGATGCTGATGCAGACCGCGCTGAAGACGGTCGAACGGATCGAATCGGAGACGACGAAGGCGCGGATGTCGCGGAAGTAGAAGCGCTGGTAGCTCTCGGAGAAGCCGGAGAGTGTGACGAGCAGCAGATGGTCGGGCCCGAGCCAGAGGCTGGTGTAGGTGCCGACGCCGGCGCGCTGCCGGGTGAGTTTGCTGTAGGGACGGTTGCTGGCCATGGCGCGGGGCGGGTCAGAGAAGGGCCCGGGTGAGGCCGACGATCCAGGCGATGGTCTCGGCGCCGCCGAGGATCATCGCGATGACGAGGCGGACCCGGGAGCCGCGGACGAGGCTGCACGGCTTGTTCCAGCCGTAGATCGCGACCGCGACGGCCGCCGGGGCGGTGACCGCCGAGAAGACCCAGGTGACGAAGAGGGCCGGCGGGAGGACGGCCAGCATGAGCGCGAGGCTGTCCCAGAGAATCCGCGACTTCACGACCTCGGGGGCGGCGGCCGGGCGGTTGGCGATGCAGCTGGGGCAGAGGCACCGGCCGGCGAAGTCGACGGCGCAGACCGAGCAGACCAAGCGGCCGCAGCCGGAGCAGACGGCGTCGGCCCGATTGGTGGCGTGGAAGAAACAGGTGGCGTCGTCGCCGAGCGTGGCGGTCTCGGACCGGGCGACGGCGCGGACGGCGGTGAGCGCGGGGAAGGGGACGAACTCGAGGTCCTTGTCGCAATGCGGACAGTGGGCCTGGAGATCGTTGAGCCAGGCGGCCGCGGGCAGCTTGCGCTTGCAGTCGGGACAGTGGGAGGCGACGGGCATGGCGCGGCGGGGCGACGCTCAGCGGGTCTTGATCACGCGGGTGTCGCAGATGAGGTCGTGGAGCGCGCGCTTCTCGTCGTCCCAGCCGGCCATCATGTAGCCGATGGCGAGGATGATGTAGCTGATCATCTCGGCGAAGTGGCGGCCGATGATGCGGCCGGTGGTGAGGCGGCTGCCGTCGGCGCGGACGATCTTCAGGCCCAGGGCCAGCTTGCCCGGGGTGGCCTGGTATCTGGAGACGAAGAACCAGTCGAAGGCGAGGCCCAGGCCGAGGTTCACCGCGAGGCTGCCGAACGTGTAGGCGAAGTAGAGCGCCAGCTGGCCGGGATCGGGTTGAGCCGGTTCGCCGAGCCAGATGAACCGGCTGAAGAAGACGAGGCCGAGCAGGCCGTTCACGATCTGGTTGGCGACGAGCATGATCGCGCCGTCGATGAAGCGGGCGACAAACCGGAGCCAGAACCCCCCGTAGCCGAAGGGGCCGGGCATCTTGTCGGCGGCCGCGGGGGCGAGGCCCTCGCGCAGGCGCTGGAAGAACACGTCGCGGTGCTCGGCGCTGACCCAGCGGCCCTCGTACTGGAGCATCTGGCTCTTCGGGTAGCGTTTGCCGCTCACGGCGCAGACGGCGGAGTCGGCTTCCTCGGTGGTGGCGGGGTCGGCGCCGGGGACCTGGGCGTACGGGACCCATCCGGGCATGCCCTGGCGCCACACCAGCGTCGTCGCGGTGATCGTGCCGTTGGAGACGAGCGCGGCGAACTCCGTGTCGGAGACGGGGCCGAGGCGCTGGTTGGAGACTGCGTAGTACCACCCCATGGGAAAGCGCCGAGACGGTAAGCGGCCGCCGGAGCCGGAGGGAAGAAAAGAATCGGGAGAAAAACCCGCGGGGTTTGGAGACGCGGGGTGCCGTGCCGGGGCGGAGACAAAGAAGCGGCCCGCGTCACCGCCCCCCGC
>JAEXPG010000294.1 GCA_023447015.1 Verrucomicrobiota bacterium | reverse complement strand
GTCCCGCACCTCGCGTCCGCCCAAGACCCCGGCCGCCCCGCCGCCGCCGGCCAAGGCGCTGTTCTTCAACCGCGAGCTGAGCTGGCTGGCCTTCAACCGCCGCGTCCTCGAGCAGGCCTGGAGCCTCCGTCATCCCCTCCTCGAACGCCTCAAGTTC
Source organism: Verrucomicrobiota bacterium (assembly GCA_023447015.1). Lineage (GTDB taxonomy): Bacteria > Verrucomicrobiota > Verrucomicrobiia > Opitutales > Opitutaceae > CAJCBL01. The sequence continues at coordinate 5,686 of JAEXPG010000294.1, read as the reverse complement.
CTCGCCATCGTCAGCTCCAATCTCGACGAGTTCTTCGAGATCCGTGTCGCCGGCCTCATCCAGCAGGTCGACTCCGACATCGTCGAACCCAGCCTCGACGGTCTAGGCGCGCGCGAGCAGCTCCGTCGGATCCACCTCGTCGTCGCCTCGCAGGTCGAGGAGCAATACCGCTGCTGGCACAAGCACCTGCTGCCGGCCCTGCGCCGCGAGCACATCGTCTTCAAGACCGGCCCCGAGCTCACCCGCACCGAGCTGGCCTGGGTGCGCCGCCACTTCCGCGAGCAGATCTATCCCGTCCTCACCCCGCTCGCGGTCGACGCCTCCCACCCCTTCCCCCAGCTGGGCAACAAGTCGCTCAACATCGTCGTCACCGTCGACAATCCCGCCACACCGGACAACGAGGGCTTCCTCGCGATCCTCCCGGTGCCGCGCATCCTGCCGCGCGTCGTCCGACTCGCCCCCGACTCCCGCGGTCCGCAGCGCTACATCTTCCTCACCGAGATCATCAAGCTCTGCGCCGACCAGCTCTTCTCCGGCTACCGCATCCACGGCGCCTTCGCCTTCCGCGTCACCCGCAACAGCGATCTCTACATCGACGAGGAGGAGGCCGAGAACCTCCTCAAACGCATCGAGGACGAACTGCGCACCCTGCGCCGCGGCGCCGCCGTCCGCCTCGAGATCGAGGACGGCGTCGACGACGCCACCTTCGAACGGCTCACCGACCACCTCGGTCTCGCCCGGGAATACGTCTTCCGCATCAACGGCCCGCTGAACCTCCTGCGCCTCTTCGGCGTCTACGACCTCATCGACCGGCCCGACCTCAAGTACCCGCCGCTCGCCCAGCATCCCGGACCGCTCCAGCTCTCCGGCGAATCCGTTTTCCCGGCCCTGGCCCAACGCGACATCCTGCTGCACCACCCCTACGACTCCTTCGATCCCGTCGTCGCCTTCGTCCAGCAGGCCGCCCGCGACCCGCAGGTCTTCGCAATCAAGCAGACGCTCTACCGCACCAGCGGCGACTCCCCCGTCGTCCATGCGCTGATCGAGGCCGCCCAGAACGGGAAACAGGTCACCGCGCTCGTCGAACTCAAGGCTCGCTTCGACGAGGCGAACAACATCCAGTGGGCCCGCCAGCTCGAGGAGGCCGGCGTCCACGTCGTCTACGGCGTCGTCGGCCTGAAGATCCACTGCAAGTGCTGCCTTGTCGTCCGCCACGAACAGGACGGCATGCGCCACTACGCCCACCTCGGCACCGGCAACTACAACCCGAAGACGGCGCGCATCTACACCGACTTCAGCCTCTTCACCGCCCGCGACGCCCTCACCGCCGAGATCGCCTACCTCTTCAACGTCCTCACCGGCTTCGTCCGCGAGCCGCGCTTCCGCCACCTGCTCGTCGCCCCCTACACCCTCCACGACCAGATCCAGGCCCTCATCCTCGCCGAGACCGCCGCCGCCCGCGAAGGCAAGCCTGCGCGCATCCTCGCCAAGATGAACAGCCTCGTCGACCGCACCACGATCGAAAGCCTCTACGCGGCGTCGCGCGCCGGTGTGCAGATCGACCTCATCGTCCGCGGCATCTGTTGCCTCGTGCCCGGCGTCCCCGGCCTGAGCGAGAACATCCGCGTGCGCTCCATCGTCGGCCGTTTCCTCGAGCACGCCCGCGCCTTCTACTTCGAGAACCACGGCGGCGAGCCGCGCGTCCTGCTCGGCAGCGCCGACTGGATGCCGCGCAATTTCTTCCGCCGCGTCGAAGTCGTCTTCCCGGTGGCCGACCAGGCCCTCCGGCAGCGCATCCTGAAGGACATCCTCGAGATCCAGCTCCAGGACACCGAGAACGCCCGCGTGCTGCGCGCCGACGGCGAATATGCCCCGGTCGCGCGTGCCGCGAGCCAACCCGTCCTCGCCGCGCAGGACCATTTCCTCGCCGACGCCTCCCACCGCCTCCTCCGCAACGACGGCGAAGGCTGAGCCGGATCCGCCCCCCGGTTCTCGCGGCCAGTCACCCTGCCGATTCATTCGGAGGGGATGGAACCGCACAGAAACACCGCCCCTGTTCCGGCCTCGTGCAAACCGAGGCGGCGAGGCCCCCGCCTGCTCGCCCCTGATCGGCGCCGCCTCGCCTGAGCCGCCGCCACGGAGAGGACAACCGTATCACACTCGACGATCGGGCCGCCAAACCCGGGATTGCATCCAAATTTCCCCGCCGTAAGCATCCCTGCCGCGCCTACCCCATCCCAGGCGCGCAACCCCTGAACTCCCTCAAGCCATGGCCAAGATTCTCATCGGTCTCGTAATGATCGTCGGCGGCGCGTCCGGAAAGCTCGCGCTCCGCGGAACCGGCAGCTCCGGCGCCCTCGTCGTCGTGGGCGTGATCCTCCTCATCTGGGGCGTCGCGAAGCTCGCCAGCGGCACCTCCGGCGAAAGCTGAGGACGCTCCTTCCACCGCCCGCGGCCGTGATCCTCGGCCCGAGCATCCGCACGGGCCTCCCGCCCCGACGGCACCAGTCCAGGTCAAGCCCCGCGTCGCGCGCCGACACCTGCGAACTCGCGCAGACGCACGAGGCGTTCGCCGGCCGCATTCAGCGTCTCGTCGCGCTTCGCGAAATGGAACCGGATGTAGCGATGCTCCGGCTCCCGGAAGAAGCTCGAGCCCGGCACGCCAGCCACACCGATCTCACGAATCATCCACTCCGCGGCAGCCGTGTCGGTCTCGAATCCGAGCGACGAGATGTCGACCATCACGTAATAGGCGCCCTGCGGCTCGGTGAACGGCAGCCCGGTCCGGCGTAGCCAGCCGAGGAACAACTCGCGCTTGGCCGTGTACTCGGCGCGCAGTCCTGCGTAGTAGCTCTCCGGCAGCTCGAGGCCCGCGACGGCGGCCTCCTGCAGCGGCGCCGCGGCGCCAACCGTGAGGAAGTCGTGGACCTTGCGCGCCTGGGCGATCACCTCCGGCGCGGCATGGACGTAGCCGAGGCGCCAGCCGGTGATCGAATAGGTTTTGGAGAGCGAGTTGCAGGTGATCGTGCGCGCCGCCATCCCCGGCAACGCCGCCATGCTCACATGCACATTCGGCGCGTAGACGATGTGCTCGTACGGCTCGTCGGTGATGACGAAGGCATCATGCTTCTCGGCCAGCGCGCCGATCGCGATCAGCTCGTCGCGGGTGAAGACCTTGCCGCAGGGGTTCGAGGGGTTGCAGACCACGATCGCCTTGGGGCGCTGCGCGAAGGCGCGCTCCAGCTCCGCCGGATCGAAACCGAAATGCGGCGGACGCAACGGGACGTAGATCGGCTGTGCGCCCGAGAGGATCGCGTCGGCGGCGTAGTTCTCGTAGAACGGCGAGAACACGACCACTTTGTCCCCCGGATTGCAGGCGGTCATCATCGCGACCATCATCGCTTCCGTGCTGCCGCAGGTCACGACCAGGTGCCGATCGGGATCCACCTCGAGCCCGGTGTCTCGGCTGATCTTCCTCGCCAACGCGGCCCGGAAACGCGGCGCCCCCCAGGTGATCGCATATTGATGGTAGGGACCACGGGTCGCCTTCTCGAGCGCGGCGAGCAGCGCCTCCGGCGGATCGAAGTCGGGAAAACCCTGCGCGAGATTGATCGCACGGTGCTGGTTGGCCAGGCGCGTCATCCCGCGGATGACGGACTCGGTGAAGACGTTGAGACGAGTGGCGGTGGCAGGCATGGCGACGAACAGGACGGCCAGGAGTGAAAACCCCAGCTCCGCTCCACGGCGAGGCCAAACCGGAGACCGTGTGACCGCCTTGCCTTACGGCGGAGACCGTGAGACCACCGCCGCTTCGACACCGGTACCGAAGCCCCGGCCATCCGATGCTCCGCTCATCGCGGCGACAAGGCGTACGCGCGTGCGCAACACCTGGGTTGTCTCCACTTCCCGAAGCCCACCGGTTCCGTGTCCCCGCGGAAGCGACCTACCGCACCGGAGCGCCCAACGACTGGATGAGCTGGCGCAGCAACCAGACGTGCCGTTCGAACAACGACGTCAGGTGGATCAACTCCAGTCGCTCGTCCTGGTGCAGCAGCGGCGCGCCATCCAGAATCTCCCGCCGCCGTTTCTCCAGCATCTCCCCGCGATCGGCCGTCATGGTCAGCAACAGTGCGCGGTCGGAATCCTCCGGTTGAGCCACCGCCTCGACCACCACGCAGGTCAGCGCATGCAGCCCCTCCGCCAAGGATTGGCGCAGCGAACCTCCGCCTTCGGCGCCCGGCCGGCGCCCCAGCAGGTCGACGAACGTGAAGGCGGTGTCGTTCAACGCCACGACCAGCTCCTGCCGACGTTGCAGCTCCAGCCAGCGGGCCGTCGTCTGCGCATCGATCCGGTGCCCTCCAACGGACTCGAGGAACCCATGGATCTCCGCCGCGACGGTCGCGCTCGCCCCGTGCAGGACACCGGCAGGGACCCTCGCGGTCTCCGCACCGGGGCAGACCGTCTCCAGCAGCTCCGGCAACCGGTTGAGCAACCGTTGCTGCTCCTTCGCCGCCAACACCAGCGCCGACTCGGGATCCTGCAGTGCCGCCTCATTGATGAACTCGGGCCGCGCCAGCTCCTGCTCGCTCGTCACGGGCGACAGCCGCTCCAGCAACGACGGAAACCAGCGGAAGAACACCACCGCCAGGGTCACCGCGACCAGTTGCATCGTCACGAACGCCAAAGCCAGTTGCAGCGACTCCCCGCCTGGAAGCCCACGAAGCCGATACAGCAGCAGGGGCCATCCCATGCACCGTTCCAGCGCGAGCAACAGCCCGACCACGCCGCAGGCCGCCATGCTCAGCAGCGCCTGGTACAGCGCAACCTGCCGTGGCACGCCCCGCAGATTCGTCGAGAGCAGAAACACGGCCCCGCCGACCCCCAAGCCGGTGCCGAACATCATCGCGATCGCCTGTTCCGCCCCTAGCAGTCCGCCACGGCTGAGGGTGATCGCGAGGATCGCGATAGCGGGTGACGACTGGATGAACAGCCGCAGCACCGCACCAAGCACGAACGGGGCGATCAACGAGGCCTGCGTGATCGCCGCTACCTGGGCGAACCACGCCTTCCCGCCCAGAGGGACGAACGCCTCCCGCATCTGCCGCAGCCCGAAGAACAGCAGCGCCGCGAAGAACATCGCGCCGAACAGCGAGCGGGCCCGTCCCCCGAGCTCGAACGCCACCGCCACGCCCATCGTGCCGAGCATGAGCAGAACCGCCAGGTGCACATCGAAGCTCGCCACGAGCACGAGCAGCGCCGTGCCGAGATTCGCCCCCGCGACGATCGGCAACGCCCGTCCGACCGTGAGCAGCCCTCCGCCCACGAGACTGGCGACGATGAAGGCGACCGCGGTCACGCTCTGCGTCAATCCGCCGAGCCCGAAGCCTCCGAGCCCCGCGAGCAGCGGCGACCGCGACCAGTCCGCGAGCCACCGCCGCACCCGCCGGCTCGCCAACCCCTGCATGCTCTGCCTCAGCCCCGCCAACCCGTGGAAGAACAGACCCAGCCCGGCGACGAACAGCGCGACGATGTTGAGCATACGACGCCGCGGACTGATCGGCGGAAATTCCCGTTTCGCCAGTCGCAATTTCCCCGCGCGGCACGCTTCCCTCCCAAGATCGCCACACCGCAGCGAGCAGCCGCCCCTCCCGCGCCGCCCCACCCCGTCTCCGGAAAAAACGCGACG
>JAEXPG010000270.1 GCA_023447015.1 Verrucomicrobiota bacterium | reverse complement strand
ATGGCGCTTTCCTTGACGGCGCGCTTCTCGACCTCGGTGATGCCGGAGGGGATGGCGACGACGACGCGCGGCGGGATCATCTTCGAGTTGTTCTGCACCTTCTTGATGAAGTAGCGCAGCATGGCCTCGGTGATGTCGAAGTCGGCGATGACGCCGTCCTTCATGGGGCGGATGGCGTTGATGTTGCCCGGGGTGCGGCCGAGCATGCGCTTGGCCTCGTCGCCCACGGCGAGCACGCGGCGGGAGGCGCTGTCGATGGCGACGACGCTGGGCTCGCGGAGAATGATGCCCTTGCCTTTGACGTAGACGAGCGTGTTGGCGGTGCCGAGATCGATACCGATGTCGTTGGAGAGGACGCCGAAGAGGTTGCCGATCATGGTCGCGGTTTGGAGTGCGGGTCGGGCGGGCAGGTGATTCTGGCGCAAGAATTTGCCGCATGTGGGCGAAGTCAAAAGAAAAGCCGGCCGCGGCCGCGCTGCGGCCTTGCGCTCGGCCCGGGTTTTCCGGAACTTGCGCGCATGACCGGACTGGAGTTCATCCGCGACCTGGGAATTGTGGTGTTTGTGGCGGCCCTGGCGGGATGGGGCTGCAAGCGGGTCGGGCTTTCACCGGTGGTCGGCTACCTGCTCGCCGGGCTGATCGTCGGTCCCTACACGCCGCCCGCCTCGCTGGTGACGGACACCGGGCGGATCCAGACGCTGGCGCAACTGGGTCTGGTGTTCCTGATGTTCTCGATCGGCATGCAGCTGAGCCTGCGGCGGCTGCGGGCGCTGGGCCTGGCGCTGCTGGGGGCGACCGCACTCGGGGCAACCGCGGTGTTCACGCTCACCCGCGAGCTGGCGCTGGGGCTCGGGCTGAACGCGATGCAGGGCCTGTTCCTCGCCGGCATGCTGGTGGCGTCGAGTTCAGCGATCGTGAGCAAATCGCTGATGGAGTCGGGCCGGATGCATTCCCCGAGCGGGCAGTTCGCCGGGGTGATCACGGTGCTGGAGGATGTCGTGGCGGTGGTGGTGCTGACGCTGCTCAATTCATATCTGCATCTCGGGGGAGGCGGCGAGGTCCGGCTCGGCGCGGCGTTGGGCGGGATGGGGGCGTTCATCGCGCTGCTTGGTGTGAGCGGTCTGCTGCTGATGCCGTGGCTGTTGCGGAAACTGGCGCTGAGCGGCAGCGAGGAGTTGCGTACGCTGCTCGTGGCGGGACTGCTCTGCCTTCTGGCCGTTGCGGCGGAGGGTGCGGGCTATTCGCTGGCGCTCGGGTCGTTCCTGCTCGGCGTGGTGGTGGCGGAGACGCCGCAGCGCGGGGCGCTGGAACGGGCCTTCGGCGGGTTGCGCGACGTGTTCAGCGCGGTGTTCTTCGTGGCCATCGGAATGATGATCGACCTCCACGCGTTTGCGGCGATCTGGTGGCAGGTGCTGGTGGTGGCGACGTTTGCTGTGGTGGTGCGCGGGGCGGCGTATTCGCTGGCGCTGATGGCGGTGGGCAATCCGGAGAAATTGGCGATCGAGGGCGGGCTTTCGCTCACGCCGATCGGCGAGTTCGCGTTCATCATCGCGCAAGCTGGCGTGGCGGCCGGGGTGCTGCCGCCGGAGTACCAGCCGGTCTCCGTCGGGGTGGCGCTGATCACTGCCGTGGTCGCGCCGTGGCTGACGGCGCGGGCAACGCCGATCGCGGAGGCGCTGGTGCAGCGGCGGCCGGCGGTCGTGGGGCGGGTGCTGGAGGAGTACCGACGATGGCTGGATCGGGTGCAGGCGAAGCAGTCGGCCAATGTTCTGTGGCAGCTGAGCCGTCGGCGCGCCCTCCAGATCGGGGTCGGGCTCGCGTTCGCGTCCGGGCTGCTGCTTTTCGCCCCGCCGCTGGAGCGGGCGGTGCGGGAGTGGGCGGGGCTTGATGCCGTGCTGCCGCGTTTCTCGCAGCTGGTGTTTTGGGCGGCGCTGGCCGTGGTGGTGCTGGCGACCTGCGTGGCGGTGTGGCGGAATCTCTCGGCGATGGCGATGATCGTGGCGGAGGCGACGACCCGCGATCTGCCGAATGCCCCCGTGCTGCGGCCGGTGGTGGAGACTGGACTGCGGATCGGCGCCGGGGCGTTGTTGTTCTTCTGGTTGGCGGCGGTCTCGCCCATCCATCCTCGCCATTGGTGGGTGCTGCCCGTGGTGCTCGCAGTGGCGGCGGTGGTGCTGGCGTTGCTGTGGCGGCGTCTCGTCCATTGGCACAGCGAGATGGAGGTGCGGCTTCATGAGAGCCTCACGGCCGGTGCGGGTGCGGCGGAGGATCTGCTCGCCCAGGCCCCCGCCGGCTGGGAACTGGGAATCGACGAGGTGACTCTCCCCGAGAACAGCGCCGCGGCCGGGCGGAGCGTGGGCGAGCTCAAGCTCCGCACCCGCTTCGGCTGCACCGTGGTGGGGGTGGACCGGCAGGGCGTGGGGTTGACGAATCCGCCGCCGGAGACGGTGCTGTACCCGCAGGATCGGGTGCTCTTGTTCGGCTCCCGCGAGCAGATCTCCGCAGTGCGCCGGGAACTGGATTCGGCCGCGGCACCGACGTCGGGTGCCGCGCTGGCGGATCTGATGATCAATCGCGTGCGGGTGCCGGCGGGCTCGCCGCACGAGGGACGGACGCTGGCGGAATCCGCGCCGCGGCGTGAGACCGGTGTGCAGATCGCCGGGCTTCTGCGTGACGGAGTGCGGATACTCAACCCCGCCGGTTCGGAGCGGCTTGAGTCCGGGGATGAACTGCTGGTGATCGGAACTCCGGCGCAGATGCGGCAGTTCCGCCGTTGGCTGGCCGGGCACCGTTAAGCGGCAAGGCGTCGGGCCTACCGCCAACAAAAAGCCCGGCGGGCGGGCCGCCGGGCATGGAGGGAAGGGGACGGAGCGGGTTCGGCGCCGGGGTCACTTCATCGCCGCGAGCTTGGCGAAATCGAAGGCCTTCGCGAAGGACTTGAGGTCGTCGGCGGTGACGCCGCTGCCCTCGATCTCGACGTAGTAGCGGTTGTCGACCATGGCGTTGATCTTGCCGTTGTCGTCGCCGGCCTTGAAGGTCACCGCGACCTGCTGGCCCTTGATCGTCTCGAGCTTCGCGCCGCTGGCGGCGAGGATCATCGGGTTGCTGAACATGGCGGCGTACTGCATCACGGCGGAGTCGGACTGGATCTTCATCGAGACGCTGCTGTTGCCGCGGCTGTAGCTGCGCGTGGCGGTGACGCCGCCACCGAGCAGGGACGAGGCGGCGGCTTCGGTCTGCGCCTCGGTTGCCTCCCACCCCTTTGGGGCGTCGGGCAACAGCTTGGCCACTTCCTCGGCCTTCTTCTGCCGGATGTACTGGTTGGCGGCGTCGAGGGCGGTGATGGCCTGCGAGTAGTTGCCGGCATCGTAGGCGGACTTGGCCGCGTCGATGTTGTCGGTCACGTCGTCGGCGCGGAGGGGCGAAAGGGCGGCGACGAGGGCGAAAGCGGGGAGTAGGCGGAGCGCGGTTTTCATGGGCGATGAAGGCGTGGGCGGTTCGGATGGTCGTTGGTCGTGGGGAACGGACGGCAGCATGCTCGTTGTCGTGGCCGGCTCAATGCCGAAGAACAGCCGCGGGCGCAGCTGGCGGCGAGCGGGCCGGAGGGACGTCGGGCGGCCTGGCGCGCGGGCGGCCGGGCCTTCGGGGGGCGGCCGGATGCCCCGTCCTGTACTCGCAGCGACCGGTGTTGGCCGCCTGCGCGGGCATGTCTACAGCGGTGGCGGTTCCCCGAAATGGGCGCGGTGGGTGGCGTAGGCCGCGGTGTCGGCGAGCATGGCGTCGAGGGTCGCCGCCAGCGGTTCGACGCGGATCAATCCGCTGAACACGGCACGGTCGCCGATGGGGTCGTCGAGGACAAAGGCGGGGCGCTGGGTGATTTGCAGGGCGTGGAACTCCGCGGTGGAGGCGTCGACAGCGGCGCGGATCTCCGGGGCGGTGGCACGGGCGCGCAGTTCCGCCGGGTTGAGGTTTCCGGCTGTTGCGGCGATGGCGACCGCCTCGTCGAGCCGGGCGATCTTGCGGCCTTCGCGCACGGCGGCGTGGGTGAGGGCGAGGCGGACGGTGTCGCCGGTGGCGCCGAGCGCGCGTGCGGCCTCGGCAACGAGGTTGGGCGTGGCGTAGTCGCAGCCGGGTGCCTCGAACCAGCCATTGTTGAGCATATAGGGGGAGCGGGCGATCGTGCCGCTGCGGCGGTAGAACCAGTCCGCCTGTGCGGGTGAGACGGGGAAGTCCTGGGGACGCATGAGCGCGATCTTCCAGTCGAACTGCACGCGGCCCGCGTAGCGGGCCTTGAGCTCGGCCCAGGTCGGCTCGGCCCAGTGGCACCAGGAGGAGATGACTTCGAGATAATAGGTTACCTTCATGATTTCCGATTGGAGATGGCTGATTTCCGATTGGCTGGACGGAGGGGAAAGCTTGGGACGAGCGGAGTGGTCTCGTTTCACGCCGCGTCGTCCGTGCTACTTCGCCGCTTCGGCTGGCTGCAGGTAGGCCTTGCCGCGATAGAACGACGCGAGCACGGCGAAGATCAAGGCCGCCACCGCCATCAGGCCGGCGAAGAGCCAGAAGAATTTCGCCAGCAGGAGTTGCTTCTGGAGCGGCGCGAGGAATGCGACGAGGACGTTGCCGAAGGTCACGCCCACGAGCCAGAAGCCCATGATCGTCGACTTCATCGCACGCGGCGCCTGGGTGTACGCGAACTCGAGCCCGGTGATCGAGACCAGCACCTCGGAGAGGGTGATCAGCGTGTAGGGGATGATTTGCCAGAGCACGTGGACGTGACCGGGACCGGCGGCCTCGATGCGGGCTTGGATGACGGCGACGCTGACAAAGGCCAAGGAGGCCAGGAACATGCCGGCGGTCATGCGATGCAGGGGCTTGAGCGGCCGGCCGCTCCGCTCGAACGGACGGTAGACCGCCACGTTGAGCAGCGGGATGACGATCATCACGATCAGCGGATTGAGCGCCGCGATCTGCGCGGCCAGGAGCTGGATCTCGACGATCCGGCCCTGGCGCAACTGGAGCGTGGTCGCGACCAGACCGCTGAGCAGGATGACGGCTGCGGCGATCCAACTGGCGAGGCGCGGCACCCGGATGTTGGACACCCAGAGCATGAGCCAGGTGATCCCGCAGAGCGCGGCGGCCGGCACGGCGAACCACACGAGCCAGCGGAAGACGAGATCGGGCACCGCCAGGGTGAGGCGCATGGATCGGGCCTGTTCGACCCAGGTCGAGGAGTGCTGGTCGAAAAGTGCCCAAAAAACGCTCACCATGGAAAAAACGACCACCAGACGCAGCACCGCCGGAGGCCCGTCGGCCGCCTCGTCGCCGAAGTGGCGGCGCGCCGGTGCCCAGAAGTCGTCGCCGGGACCGCGTTCGCCGCGGTGGCGGAAGCTGAAGAGGAGGACGGCGAGGAAGCCGCCGTCCGCCGTGAGTTGCTGTCGGAAGAGCGAGAGGGCGACGCCTCCGACAAGCGAGCCGGCGGCGAGGGCGCCGAGCCACCAGTAGTCGCGGGCGACGGTGGCGAGGGCCGGGATCACGGCGCGAACACCGTCGGTGACGGCGGCGTGGACCAGGGTGTCGGACTTCTCCACCGCCAGCCAGAGGCCGGCCAGCAGCGGTAACGCCAAGAAGGTGGAGGCGACGAAGTCGACGGCGCCGATTGTCCCGCCGGGGTTGGCCGGAATGCGGACGAAGCGGTTGCGGCCCAGCCAGAAGATGAACGCCGCGACCGCCATGAGCAGCCCGGGGACGGCGAAGGCCCACTCGGCGCCGCAGTTCCGATAAAGCCACGGCGTGAGCACGCTGGCGAAGAACGAGCCGAAATTGATGACGAAATAGAAGATCTGGAAAATGCGGGGGACGAGGTGCCCGTTGGCCGGGTTGAACTGATCGCCGACATTGGCCGAGACGCAGGGTTTGATGCCTCCCGCGCCCAGCGCGATGAAGACCAGTCAGAGCAGCATGGCCGCCTCCGCGGTTCCAAGCTGGCCGAGCGTGCCGGCATGGCCGGCGACGGCGAGGGTGCCATGTCCGGCCACGTAGAGCAGCGAGACCCAGAAGATCACGCGGTATTTTCCGAGGAGCCGGTCCGCGAGGATCGCGCCGATGAGAGGGAAGAGGTAGACGCCGGCGTTGAAGAGGTGCGTCCACTGCGTGGCGCGGACCTTGGCCTCGGCAAGGGCATCGGCGGAGACCGTTCCCTCGGCGAGGAAGCCGGTAAAGAGCCCCACCAAGTAGACGTAAAGGATCTGCCGCAGTCCGTAGAAGCTGAAGCGCTCCGCGGTTTCGTTGCCGACGATATAGGGGATGCCGGGCGGGAAGCGGTCGTCGCGGCGGATGGAGTCGCGGGCGGGGGAGGCCGGAGGCGCGTCGCTCATGCGCGGGCGAGTAAGCGGGAAACGTACCCGCGGCGCGAGGGGAAAGACCGCCTGCGGTGACTCGGGGAGTTGCCGCGCGTGAGTCCTTGGCGCGGTGCGGGAGTTCCCACTGATTCTCTCACTTTTTTTGCGAGAAAGTCATGGGGCCGCCTCGCAATCGGCACAGGGTGCGCTTAAATCTGCGGCACCGACTTATGAACTCTCTTACTGCTTTCTTCTGGGATCACCTCACCGAAGCGCTCGCTGACGAGCTCCTGGCCCGCGTTTCCGCGGGGGAGGCTGTCTTCTGCGAACACCTCGAAGCCTTGGCTGCCGCCTGACGGTGATCCGCGCTTCCGCGCAGGATTGAGAATTGCGCCCGCGTCCCGTGGTCTTTCCCGGGACGCGGGTTTTTTTGTGGGCTGAGGTTCGGCGTGTCGTGCCCGGTGTTCGTGGCGCTCCTGTTGGCGATGCGGCTGCGCCGTTCCGGCCGGGTGTGGCATCCCGCGCTGGCGTTCTCGGTGCTGGTTGGTGGCGGAGCGATCGTGTAGATGACGGTGGTCGCACATACAAAA